>RGYP01000402.1 GCA_010031985.1 Gammaproteobacteria bacterium | reverse complement strand
AGCAAGACCGCTACTCCATGAGCAAGCGGCGGATCGAAAGCGGCATCGCCACGCTGTTCGGTGGCCGCATCGCCGAAGAACTGATCTACGGTGCCGACGCGGTGACGACCGGCGCCTCGAACGACATCGAGCGCGCCACCGATCTCGCGCGCAACATGGTCACGAAATGGGGGCTCTCGGACAAACTCGGCCCGCTCACCTATTCCGAAGAATCGGGCGAGGTTTTCCTCGGACGCTCGGTCACCCAGACCAAGCAAGTGTCGGACGAAACCGCGGCCGCCATCGATCAGGAGGTACGCCGCGTCATCGAGAGCAATTACGAGCGCGCCCGCGACATCCTGCAGACCAACCTCGACAAGCTGCACGCCATGGCCGAGGCCCTGATCAAGTACGAAACCATCGACGACGGTCAGATCAAAGACATCATGGCCGGGCGACCGCCGAGCGCGCCTTCCGGTTGGGATGACTCGGTACCCAGCGGTCCCTCGGGTGGTGCACCGCGTCCCGCGCCGCAGCCCGGTGGCATCGGTCCTCCGGCGGGCGAGGGCAGTGCGGGCTGATCGCCAGCAGATTTGCTGGGCTGATCCTAGTGCTGCTGCGCTGCGCTGATCGGGCGCTCGATCTTTCGACGCCCGTGGTCATGGGCGTACTCAACGTCACACCCGATTCCTTCTCGGATGGTGGGCGATACATCGACTTCGGTTCCGCCGTGGCTCGAGGTGTGGCCATGCTGGCTGCCGGCGCGGCGGTCATCGACGTCGGTGGCGAGTCGACGCGGCCGGGTGCCGATCCGGTTGCGGGGAGCGAGGAGCTGCGGCGGGTCGTGCCCGTCATTCGTGAACTCGCGGCACAGGGTGCGCTCGTGTCGATCGACAGCAGCAAGCCCGAGGTCATCGCGGCGGCCATCGCTGCGGGCGCCAAGATGGTCAATGACGTGTACGCCTTGCGCATGCCGGGCGCGCTTGAGGCGGTGTCCTCCGAGGTCGCGGTGTGTCTGATGCACATGCAAGGTGAGCCGCGCAGCATGCAAAAGTCACCGCACTACGAGGACGTGGTCGCCGAGGTGGGCGAGTTCCTCGCGGCGCGCCTCGCCGCCTGTGAGGCGATCGGCATCACTCGCGATCGTCTGCTCATCGATCCCGGGTTCGGTTTCGGCAAGACGCTGCAACACAATCTGGAATTGTTGAGAGGCTTGCGACAACTCACGCTTCAGGGCTTGCCGATTTTGGTGGGCTTGTCGCGCAAGTCGATGCTCGGCACCCTGACGGGGCGGGCGGTCGATGCGCGCCTTGCGGGCAGTCTGGCACTCGCGTACGCGGCGCTCGAGGGTGGAGCGCGTATGATTCGCACGCACGACGTCGCCGAAACCTGCGACGTCGTCAAAGTTTGGTCGGCGCTGCGGCAGTGCGAGGGGATGGCGTGAGCAGAAAATATTTCGGTACCGATGGCGTTCGGGGAAGGGTGGGCGAACCGCCACTGACCGTCGATTTCGTGCTGCGCCTCGCGAGCGCCGCGGCACGAGTGCTGGCGCCCGAGGGCGGCAGCGTGCTCATCGGCAAAGACACCCGTCTGTCGGGTTACATGTTCGAAGCGGCGCTCGAAGCGGGCTTCGTGGCCGCCGGTGTCGACGCCATGCTCATCGGCCCGCTGCCCACGCCGGGGGTCGCCTACATGACGCGGCACTTCGGCTGCAAGTTCGGGGTCGTCATCAGCGCGTCGCACAATCCCTACCACGACAA
>RGYP01000401.1 GCA_010031985.1 Gammaproteobacteria bacterium | reverse complement strand
CGGGTTGAAGAAGCCGACGTTCTCGAGGCTGAGGCCTCCCTGACGCTTGCGGCTGTCCGTCACCACCACGTGATAGAAGGGCGAATTCTTCGCGCCGCGCCGGGTCAAACGAATGGTCACCATGATCGATATGCTCTCGGGTCCAAGGTCATCCCACCCCAGCTTCGGGCCGGGGGGCCGAAAAAGAGCGCGGAGTCTACAGAAATCAGGGACTTGATGGAAGCGCCGCCGACTATCTCGGGGGCGGGAAGCCGGGCGGCATCCCCCCGCCCTTCAGCGCCCCGAGCATGCGGCGGAATTTGCCGCCTTTCATGCTCTTCATCATGCGCTGCATCTCCGTGAACTGCTTGAGCAGCCTGTTCACGTCCTGCACCTGAGTTCCGGAGCCGGTGGCGATCCGCCGCCGCCGCGAGCCGTCGATGATTTCGGGGCGACGCCGCTCGCGGTGGGTCATCGAATTGATGATGGCGATTTGCCGCCGCACTTCCTGGTCGCCGACACCCGTCGGCATGCCGCCCTTGGCGAGCTGCGCCGGCAGTTTGTCCATCAGCGACTCGAGTCCACCCAGGCTCTGCAGTTGCTCGAGCTGACCTTTGAGATCGTAGAAATCGAATTTGCCGCCGGAGACGACTTTTTTGGCGAGCCGCTCGACTTCGGCGGCATCGACCTTGCCCTGCACTTGCTCGACCAGGGCCACCACGTCGCCCATGCCGAGGATGCGATTGGCCATCCGCTCGGGGTCGAACGGCTGCAGCGCGTCGGTCTTCTCGCCGATACCCAAAAACACGATCGGCTTGCCCGTGACGTGGCGCACCGAGAGCGCGGCGCCACCGCGCGCATCGCCATCGGTTTTGGTGAGGATGATGCCCGTGAGATCGAGCGCCGAGCCGAAGGCCTTGGCGGAGTTGAGGGCGTCTTGACCGGCCATCGCATCGACCACGAACAGCTTTTCGTGCGCGCCCACCCGCGCCTCGATGGCCGCCGCTTCGGCCATCAGTTCGGCATCGACGTGCAGGCGCCCTGCGGTATCGACGATGAGTACGTCGTACACGCCCTGCCTCGCAGCCTCGAGCGCACTCGCCGCGATCGCGACCGGGTCACCCCCCGATTCGGCCGGATGAAAGCCGGCGCCCACCTGCTCGGCGAGCCGCTGCAACTGCAGGATCGCCGCCGGTCGGCGCACGTCGGTGCTGACCAGCAGCACGCGCTTCTTGCGCGACTCGATCAGCCAGCGCGCGAGCTTGGCGGCAGTCGTGGTCTTGCCGGCGCCCTGCAGGCCGGCGAGCAACACCACGTAGGGCGGCTGGGCCCGCAGCTCGAAGCCCTCGCGTGCCCCGCCCATGAGCTCGACCAACTCGCGATGCAGGATGCTGACGAACACCTGACCCGGGGTGAGGCTGGTCGCGACCTCGGCCCCCTGTGCCTTGCCGCGCACCGCATCCACGAAGGTCTTGATGACCGGCAGCGCGACATCGGCCTCGAGCAAGGCCATGCGCACCTCGCGCAGGGTCTCGGCGATGTTCTCCTCGCTGATGCGTCCCTTGCCCCGCAGGTTCTGGACGGTCTTGGCGAGCTTTTGGCTCAAGTTTTCGAACATGGGGGCCAGTATAAACTGGCTCGGGTCGAGCCCCCGCCCTATGCTAGAGGGCCTTTTTGGCCGTCCGCTCTGCTTGCAAGAACTCGCCACCCCCACCCTGCTCTGGCTGTTGCTGCTCACGCTCGCCGTGGTCGCCTTTTCCT
>RGYP01000041.1 GCA_010031985.1 Gammaproteobacteria bacterium | reverse complement strand
CTCGCTCGCGCAACTGGTTGGCGAACTCGACGATGAGCACGCCGTTTTTTGCGGCAATGCCTATCAGCATGATGACGGCGATCTGGCTGAAGATGTTCACGCTCATGCCATGCAACTGCAGGCCAAACACGGCGCCGAGCAGTGCGAGCGGTACCGTGACCATGATGATCGCTGGATGCACGAAGCTTTCGAACTGCGCAGCCAGCACCAAAAACACGATGATCACGGCGAATAGCAGCGTGGTCCACATCTGTCCGCCGCTGCGCACGTAGTCACCCGACTCGCCATCCCACATCAGCGTCGCCTCGGGCGGCAACTCACGCGCGACGGTGTCTTCGAACCATTTGATCGCCTCACCCATGGTGTAACCCTCGGCGAGACCTGCGCCGATTTCCACGGAACGCAGTCGATTGAAGCGACTGAGCTCGGTGGCGCCGGCGGTTTCGTTGAGGCGCACCACGCTGGCGAGTGGCACCAACTCGCCGGTGCGATCGGAGCGCACCATGAGATTGGTGAGATCGGTGGTGGTGGCGCGTTCGTCGGCGCGGCCCTGCAGCACGACGTTGTATTCGCGACCGCGATCGATGAACGTGGTGACGATGCGTGAGCCCAGCATGGTTTCGAGCGTCCGACCGACGGTCTGCAAAGACACACCGAGGTCGGCGGCGCGGTTACGATCGATGGCGATACGAATCTGTGGCTTGCGCGGCTTGTAGCTGCTGTCGACGCCCGTGAGTCCCGGGTTGTCCTCGGCGAGTTTGGTCAGCTTCTCTGACCAGGCGGCGAGGCTCTCGTAGTCGGGGCCGCCGAGCACGGCTTCAACCGGTTTGCCCCAGCCACCGCGCATGCCGCCGGGCACCATGGTGTTGGCGCGCACGCCCGGAAGGCCGGCGAGCTCTCGCTGGAACGACGCGGCGATTTCCTGCGCAGAGCGTTCACGCGCTCCCCAATCTTCGAGAGTGAGAATGAGCCGTGCCGAGTTCACCGCCCCGGTGCCATCGTAGCTGCCGGGCACCCGCAGAGTGACTCGACGCACTTCGCCGGAATCGAGGCCGCTTTGTGCAATGGCTTCGAGTCGACGTCCATATTCGGAGGTGTATTCGAAGCTTGCACCTTCGGGTGCGGTCAGCGTGACCATCACGCGTCCCGCATCGGCTGCGGGCATGAACTCCGAGGGCAAGGCGCGAAAGCTCAGCGCGCCGAGGAAGCCCAGGCCGAGCACTCCACCGACGATCAGCCAAGGTCGTCGCATCAGTTGGCGCAGGCGAACCTCGTAAGCAGCAGTCATTTTTTTGAAGAAGCTTTCGATCCACTTGGCGAAACGACCGTGCTTCATTTCGCGTTCTGGTGGTAATCGCGAGGCCATCATCGGCGTCAGTGTCAGCGCGACCAGCGCCGAGAGCAGCACCGAGGCGGCGAGCGTCAGACCGAACTCGCGGAACAGGCGGCCGTTGTCACCGGGCAAGAAGGAGATGGGCACGAACACCGTGACCAGAGTCAGGGTGGTGGCGATCACCGCGAAGGCGATTTCGCGACTGCCGCGAATCGCGGCGACCATGGAAGGCTCATCGAGTTCGGCGCGACGATGGATGTTCTCGAGTACCACGATCGAGTCGTCGACCACGAGCCCGATCGCCAGCACGACCCCGAGCAGCGTGATCACGTTCAAAGAATAGTCGAGCGCGTAGACGAACATGAATCCCGCGATCACCGATACCGGAATGGTGATGGCCGGAATGATGGTGGTTCGCAGCGTACCCAGAAAGCCGTAAATGACGATCAGCACCGAGATGAACGCGAAGATCACTGCGATCAGCACCTCGCGCAGCGCCGCTTCGATCGCCACGCCGTTGTCGACGGTGACCATCAGCGTTGCGCCTTTGGGTAGCGTTTTCTGCAGTCGGTCGACTTCTTCGCGCACGCCGTGCACGACGTCGAGCACGTTCGCCTTGGAGTTCGCTTCGATGCCGATGCCGACACCGGCCAGTCCGTTGGTGCGCATGAGCGTGCGGTCGTTCTCTGCGGCGATGCGGACTTCGGCGACCTCGCCGAGCCGTACCAGATGACCCTCTGGCCCGCGACCGATCACCAGATTACGAAAGTCCTCGGCACTATCGAGACCGACTTCGGTCCGCAAAGAAAATTCGCGCTGTTCCGATTCGATACGTCCTGCCGGCAACTGCACGTTTTCGCGACGTAGCGCCGATTCGATGTCGCCGACGGTGAGGGCGCGTGCTGCCAAGGCCTGTCGGTCGATCCAGACGCGCATCGCGGCTCGGCGCGCACCGGACATCGAGGCGCGGGACACGCCGGGGACCGTAGAGAGTCGATCGATGATGTAGCGTTCGGCGTAGTCGGTCACCTGCAGCGACGTCATGTTCTCGGCGCTGAAACTGAGAAACATGATGGACTCGGCATTCGAGTCTGATTTCGCGACTTGTGGCGGGTCCGCCTCCGGGGGCAATTGCGAGACCACGCGCGAGATGCGATCGCGGATGTCGTTGGCAGCGTCGTCGATATCTCGCGAGACGTCGAACTCGACGCGGATGCTCGAACGTTCGTCGGCACTGTCCGACTCGAGTTTGACGATACCCTCGATTCCCGCGATGCGATCCTCGATCACCTGCGTGACCTTGTTTTCGACCACGTTGGCAGAAGCACCACGATAGCTGGTGGTGATGGAGACGACCGGCCGATTGATGTCGGGATATTCGCGCAGCGGCAGACGTTCGAGCGCCACCAGACCAAAAATCACGAGCAGCAGACTGAGGACCGTCGCGAAGACGGGGCGGCGTATGCAGAGTTCGGAGAGGCTCATCGCTCGCGCTCTCAGGTGCCGGGAGTGCTCGTACGCGGCTGGGCGTTGACCTTGCCGCCATTGCGTGTGCGCTGCGTGCCTTCGACGATCACCGTTTCGTTCCCGGTCAGCCCGTCGACGATGGCAACGCTTCCCGGTTCGCGCCCACCCGTACGCACTTCGCGTTGCAGCGCCTTGCCGTCTTCGACAACGAATACGAAGCTGCGGCCTTCTTCGGGTACCAGCGCTTCTTCGGGAATCATCAAAGTGTCGATCGGTTTGCCACGTAGCCGCACACTCATGAACAGGCCCGGCCGCAGGGCCCCGTCGGCGTTCGGCAGCTCGGCGCGCACGGCGATGGCGCGGGTCACGGGGTCGATGCGCGAGTCGATGGTGGTGATCTTGCCGTTGAAGACCCGGCCGCCGAGTCCTTCGGCGCGGGCTTCGACCGCGAGTCCGGGTGCCAAATCATTGAGGAAGGATTGCGGCACGGTGAACTCGAGCTTGATCACCGAGCTGTCGTCGAGTGTGGTGATGACGGTGCCTGGATTGACGAGACCGCCTCGGCTGACTTTGCGAAACCCGGTGCGGCCGGCGAACGGTGCACGGATGACCGTATCTTCGAGTCGCGCACGCGCGGCAGCGACTCGCGACTCGCCGGTTTTGACTGCCGTTTGGAGTTGATCGAGCTGCGCCTTCGAGAGAGCAGAGCTCACCGACAGGTCGCGACCCCGATTGAACTGGTTGCGTGCTTCGATCAGATTGGCCTCCGCCTCGGCGAGCGCCGCGGCGACTTGCGCGCGGTCGAGTTCGACCAAAATTGCCCCCGCAGCGACGCGTTGACCCTCTTGGAAGCGAATTGCCGTGACCGTGTTGGCCGACTTGGAAGTGATTTCCACCGACTCGCGGGCGAGCGCCGTACCCACGGCTTCGATGACGGGCCCGAACGGACGCCGTTCGACGCGACTCGTGATGACCGTTGCCGGTGGTGGGCCGCCGGCGCCCCCCGGCCCCGGGCGCTGCCCGCCTTCCCGGCTACCGGTGCCTTTATCCGAGCAGGCGATGAGCGCGAGGGCCATGCCGAGAAGGGCTGCGGCGAGCGCGAACTTGCGCTGCGTAAACATTGAAGGCATCGCTGGGGATCGTCCGTGATGACCGGCAAAAGGGGCCGCGGATTCTACCTCAAGCCCGCCTGACGCAGCAGGCCATGTAACTGGACGGCCCAGTCGCGCAAGGCTAGTCGGGTGGCCGCGCGCTGGGTGATTTCATTGTCGAGCGTGAGCTGAGCATCGCGCGGATCGCGATGACGATCGTACAGCGTGGCGAGGACACGACCTGAGTCCGCCGTGCGCACTTCGAGTTCCAGTGTCATCTCGCCCGATTCATATACGTAGGTATAGAGCGGGTTGATCTCGGAGCGTGGTGGTGCATTGAGGTACACGTCGACGATTTTGATGTGCAGCTCCAGCACTTTTGAGTCGGCCGCATCGCCGGCGGGTTTGGTGCCGAGTTTGGTCAGCGTCTCGGCGAACGTACGCTGCGCCAGTTCGGCGAGATCGCCGCGAATCTTCTCGATATCTTTGGGGGCCAGACCAAAAGTGCCGAACTGCCGTGGATCCCAGCTGGAACTGAAACGAACCTCCACCGGCGCGATGATCAGGGTTGCACCCTCGGCCCAAGGGCTACGCGGGTCGAAGCTCGCCCGATCAACATTGGCGAGTTTCAGGGGCACGAGCCCGGCAGACTCCATCGAGCTCTGCGCTGCGTCCGCCGCGATCGCTGCACCCGCATGCAAAAGCGCTGCGCAAAGCAGAACGATGCGTGTTGCGGCACTGCGGCGGCACGGTCCCGCGTTAAGGCTTTGTGGGTCAGTCTGTGGCGGCTTGAACGTCGACATGCCGGTTCGATCAGACGACCCGGCGTCTGGTTCCCCCGGTTCGCCAGTCCTCGATGTTCAGTGCCATTTCGTCGAGGCAGCGCTGCCGCGACTCGACCGCACCCCAGGCAATGTGGGGTGTAACGATCAGGTTGGGCAGATCGGGAGCGAATAGCGGACTGCCATCGACCGGCGGTTCCTGCGGCAGCACGTCGATGGCGGCACCGCCCAGCCGTCGTGCACGCAAGGTATCTGCCAAGGCCGCGATGTCGATCAGGGCACCGCGCGCGGTATTGATCAGAATGGCGTCGCGCTTCATCAACTCGAGCCTGCGACGATCGATCATGCCCGTGGTTGCCGGCGTCAGCGGACAATGCAGCGTCACCACGTCCGCCGTGCGCAGCAGCTCGTCGAGCTCGACGCGATCTGCGGTGGCTGCGCCGCCCGGACGTCGGGCGACGATCACCCGCATGCCGAGGGCCTGTTCGCAAGCGGCCGCGACGGCTCGACCGAGTACCCCCCAGCCGACCACGCCGAGCGTGCAGCCGCGCAATTCACGGATCCGGTGCTGCAGCATGGTGAAATGACGTGCCTTGCCCCAAGTGCCATCGACCGCTTCGCGGGAGTACGCGGCGAGCTGGTGGGTGAGAAACAGCAACACGCCGAGCACGTGCTGTACCACCGAGGGCGTGCAGTAATCCGTGACGTTGCACACGGCGACGCCACGTTCGCGTGCGGCTTCGAGATCGACGTTGTTGGTGCCAGTGGCAGAGAGCGCAATGAGTCGCAAACCGGGTGCGGACTCGATGATGCGACGATCGAGCCGCAGCTTGTTGGTCATGACGATCGCGTGATCCGCGATCTCATCAATGATTTCGTCCTGTCGCACGGCTTCGAGCAGCGCGAGTCTCGGAGCTGCGCGCTCGAGCGAACGCGTGTCGAGGTCGCCGTTGCTGACGGTCGCAAAATCGAGAAATACCGACTTCATCCTGCAGCGACGGCGTCAGAACACGAGACGCATGACGCTTTCAGCGATGCAGGCGGGTTTGCTCGCCCCTTCGACCTCGGCCGTATATTGCTCGGTCATCTGCAACACGTTCGGTGCAACTTGCTCGACCGCCTGCAGCGTGAAGCGACCGCGGATGCGTGCGCCGACACGCACCGCGTTCGGAAAGCGCAGTTTGTTGAGACCGTAGTTGATGACATTGGTGATGCCGGGGACAATCGGCGTCTGCGCATCGACGAGACCGCGCAACGGTACGCTCAAAGATAGCGTGAGATATCCATGAGCGATCGGCGCCCCGTAGGGCGACTCGCGCGCGGCGCGTTCCACGTCGACGTGGATCCACTGGTGGTCCCCGGTGGCATCGGCAAACGCGTTGATACGCTGCTGGGTGACGGTGAGCCAATCACTGACGTGCACCTCCTGACCAATGCGTGTTTGCAGGGTCGCGAGGGCCGAGGCGAGCGCGGAGTCGTTCATCGATCAGCGTCCTATTTCATCCCCATGCGCTTGCGCACGATCTCGCCGGCCTCTTGATAGGTCTGCGGCAGCTTTTCGAGGAAGGCATTCGGCTGAAACAGCGGCTGGTATTGCTGCAGCACTGGCAGAAGTATCGCCACGGGCAGTTCCTGCACGCGCCGCGTCTTGCGGAAATCGGCGATCGGAATGCGCGCGGTGATGATGTCCTCGTGATGATTCTCGGTTTTTGCGAGTACCGTGCCGCGTGGATCGACGATCACCGTACCTTCGTCGCGGGTGCCGGAGGATTCCGGAAAGCCGATGTTGTTCGGCGAGACCGCATTGCCGACGCCGACGGTGTAGAGACGATTGGCGCGCGCCGTGGCGATGGCCGATTCGGAATTGCTGCCGCCCGTGACCGACAGCACCAGGATCTCTGCGCCCTTGAGACCGAGACAGGTGTAGAGCGTCGGTTCCGAACCCACCGCCGTGATCGAGATGTTACCGATGTCGGTACGCGCCACCGGCAGAACGGCATCCCAGCCATACATTTCGACGTAACGATCGAGCACGTCGTAGATGGTGGTGCCGATCAGTGCGCCGTCACCAAAGAGACCGAGTATGTTGCGCGCCTTCCACTGCTTGCTGACGATCTTGCCGTCGGGGCCGGTAAGCACCGACATGTTGATGACGTGATCGGGCCAGTCTTTTTCTTTGGCGTAGCAGCCCCAGGAGATGTAGCAGCCATAGCGCTTGGCTCGCTCGCCGATGGCTTCGGACTCGGGGCCAGGCAGTTCGAAGGCCACCTGGTTGAGCTCCTTGCGCGTCCACGGCTGAAAGCCCTGGATGGGGAATTCGTGCATCGAGATGAGATCGACCTTCGAGCCCCAGCGACGTTCACCGCCCCATTCTTCGGGAGAATTCTGCGCGAGATCGATCAGCCGCAGGATGCGGTTGAGGTTGCGCTTGAGCGTGGTCGCCCGATCACGCACGTCGATCGAGTAGAGCTGCGACTGGATGGCGGCGACGTTCACGAAATCCTGCTTCAGCGGAACTTTGGCGTACTGGCCGCGATTCGACACCTGAATGCCGTTGCCCGACGCGGGCGTGCTGCCCCCTGCGGCCGCAGTGGTTTGCGCAACCGCCTCGCTCGATGCCGTCGAGCCTGCCGCGGCCGCAAGACTTGCCATGGCAGCACCCGTGATCAATGAGCGTCGATCGAGCTTCGATGTTTTCTTTGACATGATCAATAACCCCGTTACAAAAATTTATTTCTTTGGACCCAGACCAAGTGCACTCACGTCCATGACGTGCAGTTGCAGTCCCGACATGAAGCCCGCGCCGGGTCCCGCGCTGCGCGAGCTCGTCCACACCATTTTTCGACCATCCGGAGATATCGCCGGAAAACCGTCGAATCCTTCGTCGAAAGTGACGCGCTTGGGCGGCGTCTTGCCGTCGAGATAACCGAGATAGACCTCCCAGTTGCGCGGTGTCTCGGCGCGCACGAACAGGAAGTGCTTGCCGTCCGGTGTCGGGTAAGGCGCCCAGTTCATGTCGTGCGTGAACGTTCGCGGCTTGAGATCGCTGCCGTCGCGCTTGACCGTGTAGATGGTCATCGGTGTCGGCTTCTGATCGTATTCCGAGGCTTTCCACGCGCGGAACAGGATCGTCTCGTTGTCGGGCAGGAAGTACGGTGCACCTTCCTGATCGTCGGCCGTGAAGGTGATCTGCTTTTCTTCGGTCCCGTCCGACTTCATCACCCACAGATCCATGTTGCCGTTGGTCATGCGGCCGAACACGATCCATTTGCCGTCCGGCGAGACGGTGACTTCGGCCTCGTATTGCTGGTTGTTGGTGAGGCGCTGGACGTTCTTGCCTTCGCGGTCCGACACGTAGAGTTCGGCGCCTTGCGGATAGTTGCGCCAATCCGACCAGTTGCCGAGCGGCATGTTCATGTTGTCGCGGATCGACGTCCAGACCAACCGCTTGCCGTCGGGAAAAAAGTACGAGCAGCCGTCCCAGCCGCGATCGTTGATGAGTGTCTCGTCGGTGCCCGAGTCGGTGAAGGTTTTGGTCAGAAAGCCGGATAGCCCGCGCGGGCTTTTGACGGCGAGCGGACTTTTTACCTGGGCGATGAGGTGTTCGCTGTCGGGTCCGTAATAGGCCTCGGCCGCTTCGGCGATGTTCGGAATCTGCCAAGAGGGCATTTCCTGGTCGCGCGTCGACACCGTGGCGCCCGTGGGGACTTTGACCGCCTTGTGGTCTTTGGCCGAGATATCCGGGCTCAACCCCGCGATGCCGACGCACAACAGGCCAGTCACGACGGCAGTCGTCGACGTCGAAATTTTGTTGCGAACTGTTCTCATTCCTGTACCCCCGAGCGCAACGCAGTCTTTGATTTGACCACGTAGCCGTCGTTGCGTGTTTTGGTTATGGACCAATGCTCGGAAGAGGCTTCCGTCATCAGTCTGTCGGGTGTAGGTTTGGCATAGCAACCGCTAAAAAACAATAGCGGAGCATCGGAGGGAACACTCAATGGTCAATCGCAAGAAGGGGGCCCGCCCGTCGTGGGCGGCAGTTTCTTTGATCGTCGCCGCAGCAGCGGCTCAATCCGGCTACGCGCAGGCGCCTGCCGACGATTCTCTCGGCCTCGATGAGGTTGTGGTCACGGCGCGCAAAACGCAGGAGCGTCTCGTCGACGTGCCTCTGGCGATCACCGCATTCACCAGCGAAGCGATCGAGCAGAAGGGCATCCGCAATCTCGACGACATCGCCGCGGCGACGCCGGGCCTGACGTTCTCTGACGTGCAGGCGGGGTTCTTGCCTGTTCCGGTCATTCGCGGCTTCGCACCGATCGACGTGCGCGGCGAAAACAACGCTGCCATCTTCATCGACGGCGTCTTCGTGTCGGGCAAAGAAGGTCTCAACTTCAACCAGCTCGACCTCGAGCGAATCGAAGTCATCAAGGGTCCGCAGGCGGCCATGTATGGCCGCAACAGTTTCAGCGGCGCGCTCAACTACGTCACTGCGAAGCCTGGCGACACCACCAAGGGCAAAGTCGAGGTGCAGCTCGGTACGCATGGCAAGGGGTACGCCGGCGCCACGTTGAGCGGTCCGATCAGCGAGAGCGGTACCTTGAAGGGACGCATCGCGGCGTCGTACGACAATTTCGACGGCTCTTACGAAAATCAAATTTCGGGCGGTCACGACATCGGCGGCTACAAATACAAGACCGTACAGGGCAGCCTGTACCTTCAGCCCTCCGACACTTTCGAAGCCAGCTTTTCAGCCTATTTTTCGAACGACATCGTCGGCAACTCGGCCATCAGTCCGGTGGCTGCGAACTGCGAGAACCTGAACGGTCTGTTGTCGGTGCAAACGCCGACGCCGCCGGTCGCATACGGCAACTATTGCGGTGAGTTCAAGCCGATGAGCCGTACCGGCATGTCCGCGTTGCCCGCTGCAACAGGCAACGACCGCGAGATCAGGCGCGCCAATCTCAATCTGGTGTGGGAGACCGGCATCGGCACCATCAGTTCTTTGACCGGGTATTCGCGCGTATATCAGACCTTCTTCGTCGACGGATCGCGCAATACCGGCGAGACCGTGCCGTTCGCCTACGTCTCGACGCCCACGACGCTGGTCGCCGGAACCTTCAAGGCCGGCGCTCTCAAGGTATTCCGTACCGGCTTGCTGCAGGTGGGTGCTCCGGGTCAAACCGAAGAAATCAGCACCGAACTTCGACTCGCCAGCAACCCGAAGGAATCTTTCCGCTGGTCGGTAGGCGCGTACTACTACGACACTCGTTCCAAGGGTGGCAACGACGGTGTCGTCGCCAGTCAAAAATTGCCTGCCGATTTCTCCGAGTTCTGTCTGTCGTGCCGTTCGGCGGCATTGTTTGGTGGACCGCCTACACTGACGATCGAGCCGGCCGTCGGCGCCGGTAACGCGGCGTTGCTGCCGTATTTCACAGACCCGCTCGGTGGCGGCATCTTCAGCACGACCAACAAGAACTCGGTGTCGGCAACTTCGGCCTTTGCACTGGTAGAACTCGCTTTCACGCTGGCCGACGGCAAGGAGTACGTGAAGACGGCGCTCGCCAAGGGTCTCGACGTCGACGAGTTCGCCGGACGACTCAGTTTTTTC
>RGYP01000005.1 GCA_010031985.1 Gammaproteobacteria bacterium | reverse complement strand
TTCAGGATCTTGGCGACGACGCCTGCACCGACGGTGCGGCCGCCTTCGCGGATCGCAAAGCGCAGACCGTCTTCCATCGCGATCGGCGCGATCAACTCGACCGTCATCTTGATGTTGTCCCCAGGCATCACCATCTCGGTGTTGCCCGGCAACTCGATCGTGCCGGTCACGTCCGTCGTGCGGAAGTAAAACTGCGGGCGATAGCCCTTGAAGAACGGCGTGTGACGGCCGCCTTCTTCCTTCGTCAGCACGTACACCTCACACTCAAACTTCGTGTGCGGCATGATGCTGCCGGGCTTGGCCAGTACCTGACCACGCTCAACGTCCTCACGCTTCGTGCCACGCAGCAGCACGCCCACGTTGTCGCCCGCCTGACCCTCATCGAGCAACTTGCGGAACATCTCAACGCCCGTGCACGTCGTCTTCACCGTGTCCTTCAGACCGATGATCTCGACTTCTTCGTTCACCTTCACGATGCCGCGCTCAATACGACCCGTCACCACCGTGCCACGGCCAGAGATCGAGAACACGTCCTCAACCGGCATCAGGAACGGCTTGTCCACGTCGCGCTTCGGCACCGGGATGTACTTGTCCATCTCCTCAACGAGCTTGATCACCGCAGGCACGCCGATCGGGCTCGTGTCGCCCTCGAGCGCCTTCAGCGCAGAGCCGACCACGATCGGGGTCGCATCGCCGGGGAACTTGTACGTGTTCAGAAGCTCACGCACTTCCATCTCAACGAGCTCCAGCAGCTCCTTGTCATCGACCATGTCCGCCTTGTTCATGAACACGACGATGTACGGCACGCCGACCTGGCGGGCGAGCAGAATGTGCTCGCGCGTCTGCGGCATCGGGCCGTCAGCGGCCGACACCACGAGAATCGCGCCGTCCATCTGCGCCGCGCCCGTGATCATGTTCTTCACGTAGTCCGCGTGCCCCGGGCAATCCACGTGCGCGTAGTGGCGCTCCTTCGACTGGTACTCCACGTGCGCCGTCGAAATCGTGATGCCGCGCGCCTTCTCTTCGGGCGCCTTGTCGATCTGGTCGTACGCCTTGAACTCACCACCGTGCGTCTCGGCCATCACCTTCGTCAACGCCGCAGTCAGCGTCGTCTTGCCGTGGTCAACGTGACCAATCGTCCCTACGTTTACGTGCGGCTTGCTGCGTTCGAATTTTTCCTTGGACACGTCTCTATCTCCTCAAAAAGCGAAACAGTTAGCGATTGATGATGGTCTCGGCGATGTTCGGCGGCACTTCCGTGTATTTCTCGAACTCCATGGTGAAGGTCGCGCGACCTTGGCTCATGGAACGAACGGACGTTGCATAACCGAACATCTCGGAGAGGGGAACCTGGGCGAGGATCGCCTTGCCGGAGGGCGAGTCCTCCATGCCGGTGATCTGGCCACGGCGACGATTCAGATCGCCGATGACATCGCCCGAATAATCTTCCGGCGTCACGACTTCGACTTTCATGATCGGCTCGAGGATCACGGGCTTCGCATTTTTGAAGCCGTCCTTGAAGCCCATGGAGCCAGCGATCTTGAACGCCATTTCATTGGAGTCGACGTCGTGGTACGAACCGTCGAACGCGGTGACCTTGACGTCGACGATGGGATAACCCGCGATCACACCGGTTTCGACGGCTTCCTTGACGCCTTTGTCGATCGCCGGGATGAACTCGCGCGGTACGGCACCACCGACGATGCCGTTGATGAATTCGTAACCTTTCCCGGCCTCGTTGGGCTCGAGCTTGAGCCACACGTGCCCGTACTGACCGCGACCGCCGGACTGACGCACGAACTTGCCTTCGGACTCGACCTTCCCGCGGATGGTTTCGCGATACGCGACCTGCGGCTTGCCGACGTTGGCTTCGACCTTGAACTCGCGCTTCATGCGATCGACGATGATCTCGAGGTGCAGTTCGCCCATCCCCGAGATGATGGTCTGTCCCGACTCCTGGTCGGTGTGCACGCGAAACGACGGATCTTCCTTGGCGAGCCGCTGCAGCGCGAGACCCATTTTTTCCTGGTCGGCTTTGGTCTTGGGCTCGACCGCGACCGAGATGACGGGGTTCGGGAACACCATCTTCTCGAGCGTGATGATCTTGTTCTCGGCGCACAGCGTATCGCCGGTGGTGACATCTTTGAGGCCGACCGCTGCGGCAATGTCGCCGGCGCGAACTTCCTTGATCTCGCTGCGCTCGGAGGCATGCATCTGCAGCAATCGACCGATGCGTTCGTTGCGGTTCTTGGTCGGCACGTGCACCGAGTCCCCGGAGCTCAGCACGCCCGAGTAGACACGGAAGAAGGTGAGGTTGCCAACGAAGGGGTCGTTGAGAATCTTGAACGCGAGCGCCGCGAACGGCGCCTCGTCGGCGGCGTTGCGCGTGGCGAGCTCGCCGCGATCGTCGGTGCCCTTGACGGGCGGCATGTGCACGGGCGAGGGCATGTACTCGACGACGGCGTCGAGCAGCGCCTGTACACCCTTGTTCTTGAAGGCCGTACCGCACATGCAGAGCACGATCTCGTTCTTCCAGGCTCGCTCGCGCAGGCCCGCCTTGATTTCGTCCTGCGAGAGCTCGGTGCCCTCGAGGTATTTGTTCATCAAAGATTCGTTGGCTTCCGCTGCCGCTTCGATCATCTGCGTACGCGCCGTCTCTGCGGCATCGACGAGTTCCGCAGGCAGGTCGCGGTATTCGAAGTTCATGCCCTGCGTTTCGGCGTCCCAGTAGATCGCCTTCATCTTGACGAGGTCGATCACGCCTTCGAAGTTGTCCTCGGCGCCGATCGGCAACTGGATCGGCACGGGGTTGCCGCGCAGCCGCGTCTTGATCTGCTCGATGCAGCGCGCGAAATTGGCGCCGGAGCGATCCATTTTGTTGACGAAGGCGATACGCGGTACGCCGTAGCGATTCATCTGCCGCCACACCGTCTCCGATTGCGGCTGCACACCCGAAACGGCACAGAACAGCGCCACCGCCGAGTCGAGCACGCGCAGCGAGCGCTCGACCTCGATGGTGAAATCGACGTGTCCCGGGGTGTCGATGATGTTGATGCGGTGCTCGGGGAATTGTTTGTCCATCCCCTTCCAGAAGCAGGTGGTCGCGGCGGAGGTGATGGTGATGCCACGCTCCTGCTCCTGCTCCATGTAATCCATGATGGCCGCGCCATCGTGGACCTCACCGATCTTGTGCGAGACGCCGGTGTAGAAAAGGATGCGCTCGGTCGTGGTGGTCTTGCCCGCATCGATGTGCGCGGAAATACCGATATTCCGGTAGCGCTCGATGGATGTAGTGCGGGCCATGACCGACGATGCCTTCTCTGGAGAAAAGTCCGACGATTACCAGCGGTAGTGCGCGAAAGCCTTGTTGGCCTCGGCCATGCGATGCGTGTCCTCGCGCTTGCGCACGGCGGCACCGCGGTTCTCGGCGGCTTCCATGAGCTCGTGGGCGAGGCGGAACGCCATCGACTTTTCGCTGCGACCGCGTGCGGCTTCGATGACCCAACGCATGGCGAGCGTCTGACGACGCGCAGCGCGGACTTCGACTGGCACCTGATACGTGGCGCCACCGACACGACGCGACTTCACTTCGACGACCGGCTTGACGTTGTCGAGCGCGAGCGAGAGCAACTCGATCGCGTCGCCGCCTTGTTTGCCGGTCTTTTCGGTGATGCGGTCGATCGCACCGTAAATGATGCGTTCGGCAGCCGACTTCTTGCCGCTCTTCATGACCACGTTCATGAACTTGGCAAGCATGTCGTTGTTGAACTTCGGGTCCGGCAGGATGTGACGGACCGGGGCTTGTGCGCGACGTGACATCGTTCGCTCTCCCTGAGAATTATTTCTTGGCGCGCTTCGCGCCGTACTTGGAACGACCCTGCTTGCGGTCGTTGACGCCTGCGCAGTCGAGCGTTCCGCGTACCGTGTGGTAGCGCACGCCGGGCAGGTCCTTGACGCGGCCACCGCGAATGAGCACCACCGAGTGCTCCTGCAGGTTGTGGCCTTCGCCGCCGATGTACGAGGTGACCTCGTAACCGTTGACGAGTCGCACGCGGCATACCTTGCGGAGTGCCGAGTTGGGCTTCTTGGGGGTGGTGGTGTACACGCGAGTGCACACGCCGCGCTTCTGCGGGGCAGCGCCGAGAGCGGGCACCTTGGTCTTTTCGGACGGGGTACGGCGCGGGGCGCGAATCAGCTGACCTGTCGTGGCCATGCAGTCTCCAGATCTACAGCGTTTGAGAACCAAAACGACCGGACAGGAGACATCGCTCGCAGGGCCCGCAAAAACATCTCGCGTCGCCGCGAGAGAACCCGGACCTACGACCGACAGCTCGACGACCGGCTGCGGCGGGCGACCCCCGAGACAACCCGGGCCGCCTCCTTGCGGGAGCGGCCCGGTGCTTGAAAGTCGCTGTTTTTCGGAAACCCGACCACGGGCCCCCGAGAAAGGCCGCGGATTCTAGGTAGCGCCCCGAGGACTGTCAACCGCCCGGGCGGCGAAGCGCTCGACGAAATCGCGGGTGTCGGACCAGACGGCACGCCAGTCGGCGAGCACCGCGCGCCCGGTCTCGGTGATCCGGTAATAGCGACGCGGCGGCCCGGAATAGGAAGGCACGATTCGGCTCGCGAGCCAACCCTTGGCGGCGAGCGCACGCAACACGGGGTAGAGGCTGCCCTCCTTGAAGACCGGCTCCGCGTCCCGCCCCTGCTGCAGGCGCTTGGCGATGTCGTAGCCATAGAGGTCGCCCTCGCTGGACTCGAGAACGCCTAGCAGTACGAAACCGACCAAGCCCGCGTTCAAATCCCTTTGGAATTTCCGTGAGACGTCGTTCATGCCGACTACTCTATCACGCTCTATACTATTTGCCATTCGGTATCGAATGACAATCTTGACTGGTCGGCGGGGTTCAGAACCAGCTGTAGTTGAACGACACGCTGACCCGTGGCGCCTGCGAAGGGTTCGGTGGTACTTCGTGCCGCAACCAACTCTCGAACAACACCACCTCACCCGCGCGGGCCGGGACGGTGTGCCAAGGGCGCAGCTCCGGCGCCGCGTCCGCCCGCCGCGGCGGCGCGGCCATGTAGCGATCGAGCCGCGGGTCTTCGAACTTGAGCCCCGAGGAACCCGCCGGGGTGCGTACGTAGTAGGTGCCGCTGATCGTCGACAGCGGGTGCAAGTGCAGGCTATGCACCACGGCCATCGGCATGATGTTGACCCAACAGTCGGTCATCACCAGCTCCCGCCCGCGCAGATCCAGCGCGAGCTCGGTCGCGAAACGCCGCAGGTGCGGTCGCAGCCAGCGCTCGAGCGTGGCAAAGGTCGGCGAGATCTGCTGCAGCCGGCACTGCGAACCGTAGGACGTGTAGCCACCCGGATAATTGCGCCGGGACCACCGCCGACCCGCGACGTCATCCTCGCGCAGCTGCAAAGCCTCCTGCAGCAAGCGTCGATTGAGCGCCGCGACGCCCGCGCGCCGCAGCGGCGCCACATGGATCAGCGTCGGAAAAAGTCTTCGGCTGCGACTCACGACTTTGCGACCTTGGGTTCGGGACGACCGCGGTAGACGAGACGGCCGAGCGTGCGCAGCAAACCCGGAAAGTGCCGGGCAAAGAAAACGATGAACTTGCCGTGTCCGGTGACCACGATTTCGGCACGGCCGCGGGCGACGCCGCGGACGATCTCGCGGGCAGCGCGCGGCGTGCCCACGCGCAGCCACTGCGGAATGGGATCACGGGCCTCGGGCTGGACGACGCCATGATTATTGGTCTTGCGGATGTCGGAATCGACGAATCCCGGTGAAACCAGCGTCACGCGGATGCCTTCGGGCGCAAGATCGCCATGCAGCGTCTCGGCGAGTGCGCGCACCGCGAACTTGCTCATCGAATAGGCCGACATTGCGGCCGAAGCAGCATAGCCCGCCACGCTGCCCACCAATACGAGTTGTCCGCGACTGGCGCGCAACGCAGGCAAAGATTCTTTGACGGTACGCAGCAGCCCGAAAACGTTGGTCTCGAATTGCCTTCGATAATCTTCGATCGACAGTTTTTGCACGGTACCGGCCACGCCGAAACCCGCATTGGCATAAACGATGTCGACGCCGATACCGCGCGCGGCGAGCTCATCCAGCGCTCGGGAAACATCACCCTCGCGGGTCACGTCGCCTTGATGGATGCTGACCTCGGCCCCGAGCGCGCGCAGCTCCGCGGCCAGGGACTCGAGCCGTTCGGTCCGGCGGGCAAGCAGAGCGAGGCGGGCGCCGCGGCGGGCGTACTCCCGAGCGAGCCCGGCACCGATACCGGCCGAAGCGCCGGTGATGAAGACGGTTTGGCTTTTGGGCATGGGGACGGCTCCTCGCGGGGTTCGGTTCCGCGCTTTGGCCGGCATTATCGAACAACACGTTGACAGCAGCGCGGCGAAGCGCAATATAGGTCCAGAACCGGCTTGCGATGGGCAAATGTCGCAAGCGGGTCAACGGGGGAAACAACATGACGAGCCATCGGCCTGCAAGGGACCGAAGCGCCTCATCGTGCATCGGCGCGATGTTGTGTGTGCTTTGGAGCGTCTCCACGATCCTGTCTGCCCGCGCCACCGAGAGCGAGCCGTTGCCAAGCGCCGAAGCGCGCAAGCTTTACACGCTCGGACAACTGATCTCGCGCACGCTCGATGGCTTCAGCCTGAACGCGCAGGAACTCGAGTGGGTGAAATCGGGCATCGACGACGGCGTGCTCGGCCGCTCCTCAAAAGTGGATCTCGCTGCCGAGGCCGAAGGCCTGACCACGCTGCAAGCCGACCGACGTGCCGCTACGCTGCAACGGGAAAGATCTGCCGGGACCGCCTATCTCGCGGCGGTGGCGCGCACGCCAGGCGTCGAGCGACTCGAGAGCGGGCTCATCATCGAATCTTTGCAAGCGGGCACCGGCGAGCGACCCTCTGCCCTCGATCACGTGAGCGTTCATTACGAAGGTCGGCTGATCGATGGCACCTTGTTCGAAAGCTCGCGTAGCAGTGGTACGCCGGCCACGCTGCCAGTACGCGGCGTCATCCCCTGTTGGAGCGAAGCGCTGCAAAAAATGCGCGTCGGCAGTCGCAGTCGAATCGTTTGTCCGGCCGAACTCGCCTACGGCGAGCGCGGCTCACCGCCGGCCGTCAAACCTGGTGCGACACTGGTGTTCGACATCGAACTGCTCGCCGTCGTGCGCTGAGCGCGCGTCGGTCCGTAGTTGCGCTGCAAATAATCGACCAGCTGTCGCGCTTCGTCGTCGGTGATGGGCGCCTTGAAAGCGTTGCGCATCTTGGTGACCGAGGCCTCCCAAAGCGTGCGGGTACCGAAGCGCGCATGCATCTCGATGTAGTCGATGCTGTGACAGACGCTGCACCGCGCCACGAAAAGTTCGCGGCCCTCGCCCGCGGCTGCTTCGGGCTCGGCTACGACGCGGGGCGCAGCGACGCCCATCGCGAGTACCATCAAAAACGACAACAAAGAAATAGTCGCTGTGGGGCGTCTCATGACTGCGCCTCCACCCGCACGCGGTGATAGGCATTGTGTTGATAGCCCGAAGGATTGGCAATGGGCGTTTCGACCTGGGATTGTCCCGCTTTGTTGGCAGCGCGTGCCCACACTTCATGGAGATCGCCTGCGAGCGTCGGCCAATCACTGCGCCAGATGCGGAAAGAATAAGGTCCGAGATCCTCGCCAAGTTCGCAGCGCCGCCACGAGGCGCCGCGATCGAAAGACAGTTCGACCCGATCGATGCCTCGACCGGCATCCCAGGCGATGCCCGATAGCGCCGATCGCCCCGCGCGCAGCGTGCCGTCGCGCTCCATCGAGGTGATCAAAGAATTGACGGCGATCTCGGTGACCGGGGCGCGCTCGGCGGTTTCCTGTCCGGGAAAACGCTCGACCAAGGGAAACAACTGACGCGGCATACGATAGGCCGAGGTCATCCAGAAGTTTTTTTCGCTGGCGTCGAGCGCACTGATGCGATTGACGTGCTTCAACCAGTAGGTCGCCGTCCAGCCCGGGACGACCACCCGCAGCGGAAAACCATTGGGCACCGGCAGCGGTGCGCCGTTCATTTCATAGGCGATCAGCGTGTCGGGGTGCAGCGCCTTGACGAGCGGCAGCGACTTGATGAAGTCGGGGGTACCCTCCAGCGGCGGCGCATCGGCGGCATCGAAGGAGATCTCGACCGCGGAAGATTTGAGCCCGGCACGCTGCAACAAGTCGGCGAGTCTGACCCCTCGCCACCGCGCGTTGCCCATCGCGCCATGGCCCCACTGCAGACCCGCCACCGGGGGCTCGAAGAGGCCGCGACGATTGCCCGAGCACTGACAGACCGCGACGATTTCGGTCGCCGGGAAATCGCGGCGCAGGTCTGCGAGCGATAGGCTGAGCGAACGCTCGGCCGCAGGGCCGCCAATCTCCAGTCGAAAATCTTCGGCGGCGATTTCCGGAATCACGGCGTGGTGATAACGAACAAAGAATGCCTCGTTGGGCGTGAGGACGCTGCGGAAATACTCGAGTGGAGTTTCGAAGTTGGGCGGGCGCTCGGTGAGTCGCCGCAGCGCCACTTTGCCGGGCAGCGCGACCAGCACCTCGCGACCTGCCGCAAGCCCCTGCTGAGTGGCAGCCAGCAACTTGCGCGGCAAACCCGCCGCCGCTCCGGCGAATCCCGTCCAGGCCATCCCGGCCAAGAGTCTCGTCGTGACATCGCGCCTATTGAGGGTCATCACTTTCCGTCGCAGGAAGTTCTTTGGACGGCCCAAGCATGCCAGAATCGATGCCATACCTGCACACCACCCGTGGAGTGAATCGTGAACTTCTCGAAATCTGCGTTCGTATCCCTCGTCGTCACCGTCCCGATGCTGTTCGGCATGGTCGCCGAAGCACAAATGGGTGCGCCGGCCGCCAAAAGCGACACCGCCATCGCCATCGAAAAGGCGCTCGCAAGCCCGATCCGCACTGCCGAGGAACGCGCACGCGACAACCCGGAGCGCAAGCCCGTGCAGACCCTCGAATTCTTTGGTCTGAAGCCCGACATGACCGTCATCGAAGTCATGCCCGGTGCGGGTTGGTACACCAAGGTGCTCGGTCAAGTGCTCGCCGACAAAGGCACGCTGCACGTGTCGGTGGGCGCCTCACGCCTCGAGCCACGCCTGAAGGAGTGGGGTCTCGACAAGGTCAAAGTGTCGGACGGTAAATTCGTCACCAAGCCCTCGGGGCAGCGCGGCGTTTTCGATGCCGAGACGATCGAGATCCCGGTGAAGAATGCCGACCTCGTACTCACGTTCCGCAACGTGCACAACATGACGCCCAACGCGCGCGCACTCTTGAACAAAGCCGTGTTCGATGCCCTGAAACCGGGTGGTGTTTACGGTATCGTCGATCACACTCGTCGTCACAACGAACCGACCTCCCCCGAAAACTGGCGGCGTATCGACCCGGTGGTCGTGATCAAAGAAGCGCTGGACGCCGGTTTCCTCTTCGAAGCCTTCAGCGACCTGCACTACCGACCCGACGATGAGCTCAAGTACGACAGCCAGCGCCCATCGATCGCCGGCTACAGCGATCGATTCACGCTCAAGTTCCGCAAGCCGACTCGCTGATCGAAGCCGTGTACACGCTCGTCATCGTCAACAAGAACTACTCCTCGTGGTCGCTGCGACCTTGGGTCCTGATGCGCACCCTGCGCATCGACTTCGAGGAGATGCTGATCCCGCTCGCCGAACCCGGTAGCGCGGAATTGCTCCGTCTGCACTCGCCGACCGGAAGAGTACCGTGTCTGCACGACGGCGAACTGCGGATCTGGGACTCGATCGCCATCGTCGAATATCTGGCAGAACGACACGAAGGCATATGGCCCGCCGAGCGGGCCGCCCGCGCTTGGGCACGCTCGGCCGCCGCCGAGATGCACTCGAGCTTTCAGACCTTGCGCAACACCTGCAGCATGACTTGTGGTCAACGCGTGGTGCTGCGCGAAAAGCCGGCCGCACTCGAGCGCGATCTCGCGCGCCTGCAGACTCTTTGGCTGGAGGGACTATCGCGCTTCGGCGGTCCCTTTTTGAGTGGTCAGGTCTTCACCGGCGTCGATGCGTTCTTTGCACCGGTGGCGTTCAGACTGCAAACCTACCACTTGTCGCTCGGCACGGAGTGCGATGCCTACGCCGCACGACTGCTCGCCCTGCCCCCGATGCGCGAGTGGTACGCGGCGGCCCTGCGCGAGCCGTGGCGCGAGGCGGCACACGAGCGCGAAATCATCGACGTCGCCGCCGAGATCGTCGATCTGCGCCAAACGGAGCTGCGCCAAAATAAAACCTGAGATGCCCGCCGAAAATCCGCGGCAGCCGAATACTTGGGCTGAATACTTGGGCTGACGACCCGGCTCACATCTCGGGCTTCGCGTCCTTGCGGGCCGTCACGGCACAGTTCACCAAAATCCACTTCATGTTCATCGCGATGCGCTCGGCGTCGGGGTCGGTGAACGCGTAGCCGTGCTCCTTGGTCGAGCCATCAGGCAAGCGCTCGAGCACCGATAGCACCAGCGAATTGCGATTGAAATAGTCGTTGGCTTCGTTGAGCACTTGCCAGGTCACTGCCCGCAGGTTCAGCGCAAGCTCGCGCTGCGGCAGATTGCGGGCGGGGTCGGCCTTGGCGGTGAACCAGTGCGTGTCGCCTTTGTCGTGCAGCAGCATGTCGTCGTAGCGAGTGAACGGAATGTCCACGCCGCCACCCACGCCGGGTACGTCGGCGTAGCAATGGAAGTAGCGAGCGCGCTCGAGCCAGAACGGCTCGCCCGAGGCTACGCCACTGATCCGCTGCCCGCTCTTCACGACCCACTTGTGATCGTGAAACCAAAGACTGCTGCGCGACAGCGAGATTTCGTTGTCGGTGTAAACCTGCTGCCCTTCCCACTCGAATCGGCAGGCTTTGCTGCCCTGCAACCCGCGAAAATGATCGGCGCGGCGCTTGAAGAGGTAGTCGCAGCCCTCGGTACGTCTTAAATCTTTGGGCTGCAGAGTCTGCAACTCGGTGTTCGTGATCTCGCCTTGCATGCGCAGATAGTGGCGCATGGTCACCTCATCGGCCCCTGGGCCTGCATCGAGTGTGGCGAGCCGGTACGAACTGACCGGCCCTGCAGCCGTCTCACTGCGATTGACCCAAAGATAGACGTAGCGACCGAAAGCTGGTGCATCGACTCGCGTGATGGTGGTCGACATGCGCGGATGACGGTCGACAGCCGGTAACTTCCGGCGAACGTCGAAATAGCTTTGATTCGAATTGTCGTAATGGCCCGGCAGCAATTCCGCCATGATGCGCAAATTGCGCTGGCCGGGCGTCGAGTCTTGACCTTGCGCCCGCACCTGCGGCCCGGTAATCGCGAAGCCGACCAAGACGACGCCGATCGAAAGCCGGCTGATCGCGGCGAGTTGGCTAGTGCACCAATTTCTTCTCATGGGACCCCCGAGCTGCAATGCGCAGCGCATCATGCCGCAGCTCGCGAGCTTGTGAGAATATCCATGTATGACAACCACCATTTCTTCGCGACCTAGCACGACCCGCCGTCATGCCGCGCTGGGTGCAGTGCTCGCCCTGCTGTTTACGCAACTATTCGCCGCCGCGGCCCAAACCGCCGCGGCCCAAACCGCCGCGGCCCAAACCGCCGCGGCCCAAACCGCCGTTCAGCGAGCGGCGGTCGCCGCTCCCGACCGCTACGGCGCCGAGGTCGCCGAGTCCGTAATGCGAAGCGGCGGCAACGCCGTCGATGCCGCCGTCGCGACCGCTTTCGTACTCGCCGTGACTTTTCCGGAAGCGGGTAATCTCGGCGGCGGTGGCTTCATCACGCTCAAGATGGGAACGGCGACCGCCTTTCTCGACTTCCGCGAAGTCGCCCCACAGGCGGCGAGCCGCGACATGTATCTCGATGCGGCTGGCAAACCCATCCCGGGTGCGTCGCTGATCGGACATCGCGCTGCGGGCGTGCCGGGAACGGTCGCCGGACTCTGGGAAGCGCATCGCAAATACGGCAGTCGACCCTGGCCGGAACTGCTGCAGCCCGCCATTCGACTGGCGCGCGACGGCTTCGTCCCCCCTCAACCCCTGATCGACAGCGTGGCCGAGTCGCTTGCCGATTACGCCGGCAAAACGAATTTCGCCGAGTACTTCGGCAAAGTCGGTAATCGTCGATTCAAACAGCCGGAGCTGGCACGCGCGCTGCAAAGGATCGCGGAGCGCGGCTCTGCGGGTTTTTATTCCGGTCGCACCGCAGATCTCATCGTGGCCGAAATGCGGCGTGGCAACGGGCTCATCACGCACGCCGATCTGGCGGCCTATCGCGCCATTTGGCGCGAACCCTTGAGCGTACGCTGGCGCAACTACACGCTGGTGTCGGCACCGCCACCGAGCTCGGGAGGCATAGCCCTCGTGCAACTGCTGCGCATGAAAGATGCGCTTGCCAAAGATTTCGCAGGGGTGCCGCACAACTCCGCCACCTACGTGCACCTGATCGCCGAAATCTCCAAGCGGGTGTTCGCCGATCGCGCGGAATATCTCGGCGACCCCGACTTCGTGCGAGTTCCGGTCGCCGCCTTGACCGACGAGGGCTACCTGCAAAGACGAGCTGCCGAGGTGAGGCGCGATGCCATCTCACCGCTGGGTGTAGTCAAGCCGGGTCTCGCCGAGAGCGCCGAGACCACGCACTTTTCGATACTCGACGGGGAGGGAAATGCCGTCGCACTGACCTACACGCTGAATGGCGGCTTCGGCAGTGGGGTCGTGGTCAAGGGTGCGGGCTTCCTGCTCAACAACGAAATGGACGACTTCAGCACCAAACCCGGTGTGCCCAATCTTTTCGGCGTGGTCGGCGGTGTCGCCAATGAAATCCATCCGGGTAAACGCATGCTGTCGTCGATGACTCCGACGCTCCTGCTCGAGAACGATCGGGTGCGAATGGTGCTCGGTACACCGGGTGGCTCGACGATTTTCACCAGCGTTTTTCAGACCATGGTGAATCGCCTCGACTTCGGGATGAGCGCAGTCGGTGCAGTCGCCGCCGCGAGATTTCATCACCAGCTGCTGCCACCGACCCTGATCGTGCATAGCCGGTGCTGTGCGCTCGGTGACGAGCGCACGCGGGCCGATCTCAAGACGCTCGGCTACGACGTCAAGCAAAGCCCTTGGGAATTCGGTGACATGCAGTTGATCGACGTCGACGCCAAGGGCGTGGTCACGGCCGCCGCAGATCCGCGCGGACGCGGCGTGGCGCGCGTGTTCGACACCCGCTAGTTCGAGGGACCCTCGGGCGCCGATAGACGCACGGTCTCATCGCGCAAGGGGCGCGGCGTCACGTCGACGGGCTCGATCGGTTCGAGTCGGGTGGGATCGAGTGCCGGGTCGAGGTCGCGCAGGCGACGCGCGGTGACCATCACTCGACTCTCCAAAGAATTGATGGCCGAATTGTAGCCATCGACGGCCTGTCGGATGCCCTTGCCCACCTTGACCCAGTGCTCACCCATCACCGAAAGGCGATCATAAAGGTCTTTGCCTAGCGTGCTGATTTTTTCGGCGTTGCGGGCGATTTCTTCCTGGCGCCAGCCGTAGGCAACGGCTCGCAACAAGGCGATGAGCGAGGTGGGCGTCGCGATCATTACGCCCTGCTCGACACCCGCCTCGATCAACGCAGGGTCCTGCTCGAGCGCCGCACTGAAGAACACTTCGCCCGGCAAGAACAGTACGACGAACTCGGCACTGCCACGAACCTCTGCCGCGTAGCCCTTGCGCGAGAGCGCGGCCAGATGACCCTTGACGGCCTTGGCGTGCTCTTGCAGTCGCAGCGTGCGCGTCGCGTCGTCCCGCGCTTCGAGCGCAGCGAGATAGCCTGCGAGCGGCACCTTGGAGTCGACGATCACGCTGCGTCCACGCGGTAGATGAATGATGAGATCGGGCCGCAGTTTGCCCTCTTCACTATCGATCGAATGCTGTTCGCGAAAATCGCAGTGATCGAGCATGCCGGCGAGTTCGACCACGCGCCGCAATTGGATCTCACCCCAGCGTCCGCGGACGGTCGGTTGCCGTAGTGCACCCGCGAGATTGCTGGTCTCGCTGCGCAGGGCTACCTGCTCGCGCATCAGCTGTTGCACCTGCTCGGTCATCGACTGATAAGCCACAGCACGATTTTTTTCGAGATCTCGGACCTGGACGTCGAATTTGTCCAAGGACTCGCGGATGGGTTTCAGGCTGTCGTCGATACGGCGCTGTCGCGTCTCGAGGTCGGTTCGCGCCTGGGCCTGGAAGGTCTCGAGTTGCGTGCGCGCCAGATCGAGGAACTGCTGATTGTTGCTGCGCAGGGCGTCGGCAGAAATCGCCTTGAACGCATTGGCAAGCTGGTCACGCGCGGTCTCGAGTAGCGCCAACTTTTCGGCGGATACCGCCTGCTCGCGCGCCAGCGTCGCCTGCAAAGCCGCGCTCTCGGCGGTCAGCGCCAGCACGCGCGACTGCAGCTGCTCGATCTCGGCGAGATGACGCGCCGACGGACGCTGCCGCGCAAAGAGCGCGCCCAGAACCGCACCGATGGCCCCGCCTGCCAGGAACAACAACAAAAAATCCCAAGACTCCGTCATCGCTATCCCCCGCCAGGCATCGCCATCCCCGACCCGGCTATTCGGCCTACCCATCGGTTCGGCGCTCGATTCGCCCGCACTATAGAGCCGATCAGGCTCAAATGGTGAGCCATGCGGCACCGTGACAAAATATCGCGATGAAAGGAACCCGCAGCCCCCGCGCACGCAAACCGCTCCGGCGGTCGAATCCCGACCGCTTCGACGTCATCGTCATCGGCGCGGGATCGGCGGGTTTACCGCTTGCGATCCGCGCAGCCGAACGCGGCGCGCGCGTGCTGCAGCTCGAAGCCGACTACCGCATCGGCGGTACCTTGCACTGGTCGTCCGGACAAATCAGCGCGGCCGGTACGCGGCTGCAACACTCGCAAGGTATCGAAGACAGCCCGGACGAGCACTTCCGCGACGCGCAGCGCATCGCCCACGGACGTATCGATCCCGTGGTGCTGCGCCTCTTCGTCGATCAGGCGGCAGCCACCATCGATTGGCTGATGGATCTGGGTTTTGCACCCGCACCCGGTACGCCGGTAGCCGGCGAGGCCCACGAGGCCTACTCGACACGGCGATATCTTTGGGGTGCGAACAAGGGGCTCTCCATCCTCGACGCCCTGCGCCCCAGCCACGAGCGATGGGTGCGCGAGGGCCGTATCGACCTGCGCCTGCAGAATCGCATGACAGGACTTTTGACCGATGCGCGAGGCGCGGTGATCGGCGTGCGCGCGAGCACTCCGGCGGGTGAGCTCGAATTTCTGGGGCGGAACGTCGTACTCGCAAGTGGCGGCTACGCCGCGAACCCCGAGCTGTGGAAGAAACTCACTCCGGCCTACCCGCTCTGCTCGCACGCCAACCCCTACTCCCGGGGCGATGGCATCGTCGCGGCCAAAGAGCTGGGAGCAGCCGTCGACGGCAGCGATAAATTTCTTTGTACTTTTGCAGGCGTACTCGAAAATCCTGGTGATCCGCGCACCGGCAGCCTGCTGCTGCTGTCGCCAGGAGCGCGCAAGGTGTGGGAAATCTTCGTCGATCGGCACGGTCGCCGCTTCATGCAAGAGGACCATCCGAGCATCGACTACCGCGAGCGCGCGCTGCTGCGCCAGCCCGGCACTCGCATGCACATCGTGTTCGATCATGCCATCCTGCAGAACGCGGCGACGATCACCCTCGAGCCGACGGCGAGTTATCGCGCACGCTTCGGTCGTCACCCGGCATTCGTCAAGGCGAAAACCCTGACCGAACTCGCTCGCAAGCTCGGGGTGTCTGCAGCCAACCTGCAACGTAGCATCCGCGAGTACAACGCCGCCGTCGCTGCCCGAGTCGACCAGCGACAGGGCAAACAATTTTTGATCCGCCCCATCGCGAAGCCCCCCTTCTATGCGATCAAGGCACAGGGTCTTACGGTAGTGAGCCCGGCGGGTCTCAAAGTCGATCGCAAACTGCGCGTGATCGGCGGCAACGGTCGGCCGATCCGCAATCTCTACGCCGCCGGCGAGGTGCTTGGCTTCGGCAGAACCTCGGGTGATGCCTTCGTCGGCGGGCTCTCGCTCACGCCAGCGCTCACGTTCGGTCGCCTGCTCGGCGAGGAGCTGCTCAGCTGGTGATCAGCTGCCGCTGAGACGGGAGGCGCCGCCCTTGGCGAGCGCAATGTCGAGCAGCATCGGCAGCAGGCGCTTGCGGGCGTCGTCGAACGACACCGCCGAGAGCGCAAAGCGTACCGCGAGCGCCGCAACGGGCTCGCCATCGACCATCACCGGAACGGCAAAGCTCCCCTGCTCGGTGAGGCGCAGCGGTCGCGTGCAGCGCGCATGGCCGCGCTCGCGGGTCAGCGCCATGTCGCGATCGAAGGCGGTGCGATCCGCCCAGACGGCGAGCGTCTCTTCGGGCCGGTCCGGCCAAAGATACTCGAGCAGCGTGTCGCGAACTCGTGGGCTCGAAAACGCGATGATGGCGCGGCCCGACGCCGTGGTGAGCACCGGCACCCGCATGCCGCGCTCAAAGTATTGCACGGCAAAACCGCTTTCGCGGTCGGTCGAGTCTTCGATCAGCATCTCCGGAAATTGCAGCCTCATCAGGCTCATCGGCCACTGCACGCGCGACGCTGCCGCATGCATGGCTGCGCGCACCGGCTCGAGCCGCTCGGCTGCGAGATCGAAGCCATGACTCAGAGTCGCCGCACGCAGGGTGAGCGCATGCCGGCGGTTCGGCAGACGCTCGACGTAGCCCTCGGCCTCCAGGGTCGCGAGGCAGCGATTGACCGTGGTCCGGGCAAGCCGCAATTTTTGACTGAGGGCGGCCGTGGTCAGCGGCCCGTGCCGATTGAGCGCCTCGATGATCTCGAGACCGCGCAGCAGCACGCGCACCGGGGTCGGATGTCCCCGGGACGCGCGTCCCTCTGCCCCGCTCAATTCGGCGAGGTCGTCCTCACCGGCCTTGCCGGTCGCGACCGGCTCGTCCATCAGCCCGCAGCGCTCTCTTCCTCGCCCACGGTGGGCTCATCGGATTCGCCGCCCGTGGCGCCCACGTCCATGAAGCTGCGCGAAGAGGCATCTTCGAGCTTGCGTCGACGATGGGCGTGGGCGGCAAAGCCCGTACCCGCCGGGATGAGGCGACCGACGATGACGTTTTCTTTGAGGCCACGCAGATCGTCCTTGAGGCCTCGCACCGCGGCCTCGGTGAGGACGCGCGTGGTCTCCTGGAACGATGCCGCCGAAATGAAGGACTCGGTGGCGAGCGATGCCTTGGTGATGCCGAGCAGCACCGGCGCCAGCGTCGCACCCTGCTTGCCCTCTTCACCCATGCGATCGTTGATGTCGAGCGCACGCGAGCGATCGAGTTGCTCGCCCTTGAGGAGCGGTGTCTCGCCGGAGCCCGTGACCTCGGCCTTGCGCAACATCTGGCGGATGATCACTTCGATGTGCTTGTCGTTGATCTTCACGCCCTGCAGACGATAGACGTCCTGGATTTCGCGCACGAGATAGTTGGCGAGTGCCTCGACGCCCTGCAAGCGCAGGATGTCGTGCGGGTTCGGCTCGCCATCGGCGATGACTTCGCCGCGGGTCACGCCTTCGCCCTCGAACACGTTGAGCTGGCGCCACTTCGGAATCAGCTCTTCGTACTTCTCGCCCTTCTCGTCGGTGATGATCAGGCGACGCTTGCCCTTGGTTTCTTTGCCGAAGCTCACCGTGCCGCTCTTCTCGGCGAGAATCGCCGGATCTTTCGGCTTGCGCGCCTCGAAAAGATCGGCGACGCGCGGCAGACCGCCGGTGATGTCGCGGGTCTTCGAAGATTCCTGCGGGATGCGCGCGATGATGTCGCCGACGGACACCTTGGCACCGTCTTCGAGACTGATGAGTGCGCCCGCCGGCAGCGTGTAGACCGCCGGAATCTCGGTGTTGGCGAACGGCACTTCCTTGCCCTTCGCGTTCACGAGCTTGATGGTCGGACGCAGCTCCTTGCCACCGCGCTGCTTGCTCGCATCCATGACTACCACGGAGGAGAGTCCCGTGACTTCGTCGACCTGACGGGTCACCGTCAGCCCGTCGACGAAATCCTGGAAGCGCAGGAACCCCGCCACTTCGGTCACGACCGGGTGAGTGTGCGGATCCCAAGTGGCGACCGTTTGTCCCGCGGGCACCAGCGTGCCTTCGGTGACGCTGATCTGCGCGCCGTAGGGGATCTTGTAGCGCTCGCGCTCGCGACCGAATTCATCGACCACACCGATCTCGCCCGAGCGTGATACCGCGACCAGATAACCCTTCTCGTGGGCCACGGTCTTCACGTTGTGGAAACGCAGCGTACCCTTGTTGCGCACCTCGACGCTCGAGGCGGCAGCGGCGCGCGATGCGGCACCGCCGATGTGGAAGGTACGCATCGTGAGCTGAGTACCCGGCTCGCCGATCGACTGCGCGGCCATGACGCCGACCGCCTCACCGATGTTGATGATGCGACCCCGCGCGAGATCGCGGCCGTAGCACATCGCGCAAACGCCGTATCGCGTTTCGCAGGTGATGGGCGAACGTACCGAGACCTGATCGACGCCGTGCTGCTCGAGCATGCGCACGAGCTGCTCGTCGATGAGCGTACCGGCTTCGACCAGCACAGCTCCCTTGCCACCCGGACGCAGCACGTCCTGAACGACCACTCGACCAAGCACGCGCTCGCCTAGACCTTCGACCACGTCACCACCTTCGACGAGCGGCGTGACGCTCAGGCCGTTGGTGGTACCGCAATCGGTCTCCGTGACCACGAGATCCTGCGCGACGTCGACGAGACGACGCGTCAGGTAACCCGAGTTCGCAGTCTTCAACGCGGTGTCGGCGAGGCCCTTGCGGGCGCCGTGCGTCGAGATGAAGTACTGCAACACGTTGAGACCTTCGCGGAAGTTCGCCGTGATCGGCGTCTCGATGATCGAGCCGTCGGGCTTGGCCATCAGGCCGCGCATGCCGGCGAGCTGACGGATCTGTGCCGCGCTACCGCGGGCGCCCGAATCGGCCATCATGAAGATCGAGTTGAAGGACTTTTGACGGTGCTTCTGACCCTTGATGTCGGTCGCCTCTTCCGAGCCGAGCTTCTCCATCATCGCCTTGGCGACTTGATCATTGGCGCGTGACCAGATGTCGACGACCTTGTTGTAGCGCTCGCCGTTGGTGACGAGACCCGAGGCGTACTGATCTTGGATTTCCTTCACTTCGCGATCGGCCGCCGCAACGATCTTGACCTTTTGATCGGGGATGACGATGTCGTCGATGCCGAAGGAGACCGAAGCGCGGGTCGCGTAGTGGAAGCCCGTGTACATCAATCGATCGGCGAAGATGACCGTATCTTTGAGGCCAAGCTGACGGTAGCAGGCGTTGATGGTCGCCGAGATCGCCTTCTTGGTCATGTCCTGGTTGACGATGTCGAAGGACAAACCTTCGGGCAGCACCTCCGACAGCAAAGAACGGCCGACAGTGGTCTTGACCAATCGACGCCGCGGCTTCTTCTCGCCGTTCTCTATGATGGTTTCGTTGATGCGCACTCTGATGCGCGACTGCAAATGTACCTGCCGCGTTTCGTAGGCGCGGTGCACCTCACCGACGTCGGAGAACATCATGTCTTCGCCGGGCGCGCCGATGCGCTCGCGAGTCATGTAATAGAGACCGAGCACGACGTCCTGCGACGGCACGATGATCGGATCACCGTTGGCGGGCGAGAGGATGTTGTTCGACGACATCATCAAGGCGCGCGCCTCGAGCTGGGCCTCGAGCGAGAGCGGCACGTGCACGGCCATCTGGTCACCGTCGAAGTCCGCGTTGAACGCGGTGCAGACGAGCGGATGCAGCTGGATCGCCTTGCCTTCGATCAGCACCGGCTCGAAAGCCTGGATGCCGAGACGGTGCAGCGTCGGTGCGCGATTGAGCAACACGGGATGCTCGCGGATCACCTCCGAGAGGATGTCCCAAACTTCCGGTCCTTCGCGCTCGACGAGACGCTTGGCGGCCTTGATGGTCGAGGCGTCGCCACGCAGCTGCAACTTCTGGAAGATGAACGGCTTGAAAAGCTCTAGCGCCATCTTCTTCGGCAGACCGCACTGGTGCAGACGCAGCGTCGGACCCACCACGATGACCGAACGGCCCGAGTAGTCGACGCGCTTGCCGAGCAGGTTCTGGCGGAACCGGCCCTGCTTGCCCTTGATCATGTCGGCGAGCGACTTGAGGGGGCGCTTGTTGGTGCCGGTGATGGCACGACCGCGACGGCCGTTGTCGAGCAGTGCGTCGACCGCTTCCTGCAGCATGCGCTTCTCGTTGCGCACGATGATGTCCGGCGCATTGAGTTCGAGCAGACGACGCAGGCGGTTGTTGCGGTTGATGACGCGACGATAGAGATCGTTCAGATCGGAGGTCGCAAAGCGGCCGCCGTCGAGCGGCACGAGCGGACGCAGATCGGGCGGCAGCACCGGCAGGATGGTCATCACCATCCACTCGGGACGATTGCCCGACTCGATGAACGACTCGATCAGCTTCAGGCGCTTCGAGAGTCGCTTGAGCTTGGTCTCGGAGCTGGTGTTGCCCATGCCCTCGCGCGCCTTGCCGACTTCAGCGGCGAGGTCGAGCGAATGCAGCAACTCGTAGATGGCCTCGGCGCCCATGCGGGCGTCGAACTCGTCGCCGTGCTGCTCGATGGCCTCGAGATACATTTCGTCGGTGAGCAGTTGGCCGCGTTGCAGCGGCGTCATGCCCGGATCGATGACCACGAAGGCTTCGAAGTAGAGCACGCGCTCGATCTCGCGCAGCGTCATGTCCAGCATCAGGCCGATGCGCGACGGCAACGACTTGAGGAACCAGATGTGCGCCACCGGCGAAGCGAGCTCGATGTGCCCCATGCGATCACGGCGAACCTTCGACTGCGTGACTTCGACGCCGCACTTCTCGCAGACCACGCCGCGATGCTTGAGGCGCTTGTACTTGCCGCAAAGACATTCGTAATCTTTGACGGGGCCGAAGATCTTGGCGCAGAAGAGACCGTCACGCTCCGGCTTGAAGGTGCGGTAGTTGATGGTCTCGGGCTTCTTGACCTCGCCGAAAGACCACGACCGAATCATCTCGGGCGAGGCGAGGCCGATCTTGATCGAGTCGAATTGCTCGACCGGTGCGTTCTGCTTGAAAATTTTGAGTAAGTCTTTCATGGCTGCACCTCAGATCAATCCTGTTCCAGCTCGACGTTGATCGCGAGGGAGCGGATCTCCTTCACGAGCACGTTGAACGACTCGGGCATGCCGGCATCCATCTGGTGATTGCCGTCGACGATGTTCTTGTACATCTTCGTGCGGCCGTTCACGTCGTCCGACTTGACCGTCAACATTTCTTGCAGCGTGTACGCTGCGCCGTAGGCCTCGAGCGCCCAGACTTCCATTTCGCCGAAGCGCTGGCCGCCGAACTGCGCCTTGCCACCGAGCGGCTGCTGGGTGACGAGCGAGTACGGCCCGGTCGAACGCGCGTGCATCTTGTCGTCGACCAAGTGGTTGAGCTTCAGCATGTACATGTAGCCCACCGTGACCTGGCGCTCGAAGCGCTCGCCCGTGCGACCGTCGGTGAGATTGGTCTGGCCAGAGAGCGGCAGATCCGCGAGCTCGAGCAGACGCTTGATCTCGGCCTCGGCCGCACCATCGAACACCGGGGTGGCGATCGGCACGCCGCGCGAGAGATTCTTGGCGAGTGCCACCACCTCGGCGTCGTTCAGACTGTCGATCTTCTCGTGCTGTCCACCGGTGTCGTTGTAGACGCGACCGATGAATTTGCGCAGATCGACGATCGCCTGCTGCTGCTCGAGCATGCGACCGATCTTGAGACCGAGACCCTTGGCTGCCCAGCCGAGGTGGGTCTCGAGCACCTGTCCGACGTTCATTCGCGAAGGCACGCCGAGCGGGTTCAGCACCACGTCGACCGGAGTACCGTCCTCGAGGTAGGGCATGTCCTCGACCGGAACGATGGTCGAGATCACGCCCTTGTTGCCGTGACGGCCGGCCATCTTGTCGCCGGGCTGCACGCGGCGCTTCACCGCGAGATACACCTTCACCATCTTGAGCACGCCTGGCGACAGATCGTCACCCTGCGTGATCTTCGACTTTTTGTTCTCGAGCTTGGCTTCGAACATCTTGCGCTGCTCGCGCAGGCGTTCTGCCGTCGCTTCGAGCTGAGCGTTGGCGTCTTCGTCGTCGAGACGAATCTCGAACCAGTCGTCACGCTTCACATCGTCGAGATAGTCGGCGGTAATCTTCGAGCCCGACTTGAGTCGGTTGGGACCACCCGCCGCCACCTTGCCGAGCAACATGCCGCGCACGCGCTGGAACATGTCGTCTTCGAGGATGCGCTGCTGATCGCCGAAGTCCTTGCGGACACGCTCGATTTCGGCTTTCTCGATGGACAGGGCGCGCGAGTCCTTCTCGACGCCGTCGCGCGTGAACACGCGCACGTCGATCACCGTGCCGTCCATGCCCGGGGGCACGCGCAGCGAGGTGTCCTTCACGTCGCTCGCCTTCTCGCCGAAGATCGCGCGCAGCAACTTCTCTTCCGGAGTCAGCTGCGTCTCGCCCTTCGGCGTGACCTTGCCGACCAGAATGTCGCCGGCGCGGACTTCGGCGCCGATGAAGGCGATGCCGGCCTCGTCGAGCTTGTTGAGGGCCTGATCACCCACGTTCGGGATGTCCGCGGTGATTTCTTCGGAGCCGAGCTTGGTGTCGCGCGCGACACAAGTGAGCTCCTCGATGTGGATCGTGGTGAACCGATCTTCCTGCACCACGCGCTCGGAGATGAGGATCGAGTCTTCGAAGTTGTAGCCGTTCCAGGGCATGAACGCGACCAGCATGTTCTGACCGAGCGCGAGCTCGCCGAGATCGGTCGACGGACCGTCGGCAAGCACGTCGCCGCGAGCGATCGCATCGCCGGCCGACACCAGCGGACGCTGGTTGATGCAGGTGTTCTGGTTGGAACGCGTGTACTTGGTGAGGTTGTAGATGTCGACACCGGGCTCGGCAGCCGTGGTCTCGGCATCGTTGACGCGCACCACGATGCGCGAGGCGTCGACCGAATCGACCACGCCACCGCGCTTGGCCACTACCGTCACGCCAGAGTCGATCGCCACCGGACGCTCCATGCCGGTGCCGACCAGCGGCGCCTCGGTACGCAGCGTCGGCACCGCCTGCCGTTGCATGTTCGAGCCCATCAGCGCGCGGTTCGCATCGTCGTGCTCGAGGAACGGGATGAGCGATGCGGCCACCGACACGATCTGCTTCGGCGAAACATCCATGTAGTTGATGCGATCACGCGGCATGAGCGTGAACTCGTTCTGGAAGCGGCACGAAACCAGGTCGTCGGTGAGTTCGCCCTTCGCGTTGGTGCTGGCATTCGCCTGCGCGATCGCGAACTCGCCCTCTTCGATCGCCGAGAGATAGTCGATCTGCATGGTGACGCGACCGTTCTCGACGCGCCGGTAAGGCGTCTCGAGGAAGCCGTACTGGTTGGTACGCGCGTACACCGACAAAGAATTGATGAGTCCGATGTTCGGACCTTCGGGCGTTTCGATCGGACACACGCGGCCGTAGTGGGTCGGGTGCACGTCGCGAACTTCGAAGCCGGCACGCTCGCGGGTGAGACCACCCGGGCCGAGCGCCGAGACACGACGCTTGTGCGTGACCTCGGAGAGCGGATTGTTTTGGTCCATGAACTGCGACAGTTGCGAGGAGCCGAAGAATTCTTTGACTGCCGCTGCCACGGGCTTGGCGTTGATCATCTCCTGCGGCATCAGCGGCTCGGTCTCGGCGATGTTGAGTCGCTCCTTGACCGCGCGCTCGACGCGCACCAGGCCGACGCGGAAGGCGTTCTCCGCCATCTCGCCGACCGAGCGCACGCGACGATTGCCGAGGTGGTCGATGTCGTCCACCGTACCGTCGCCGTTGCGGATCGCGATCAGCACCTTCAGCACATCGAGGATGTCCTCTTTCGAGAGCACGCTCGAGCCGAGGATCTCTTGCCGAGCAACGCGGCGATTGAACTTCATGCGGCCGACCGCCGACAGGTCGTAGCGCTCGTCGTTGAAGAACAGGTTCGAGAACAGGTTCTCGGCGGCATCGCGGGTGGGCGGCTCGCCGGGACGCATCATGCGATAGATCTCGACCAGCGCCTCGAGGCGGTTCTTGGCCGGATCGATGCGCAGCGTGTCGGAGATGTACGGGCCGCGATCGAGGTCGTTCACGAACAGCGTGCTGACCTCGGTGATGCCGATTTCGATCATCTTCTCGGCAGATGCCGCGGTGATGACCTCGTTGGCCTTGGCAATGATCTCACCGGTCTCGGTGTTGACCACATCGTGCGCGAGAATCTTGCCGTAGATGTAGTCGCGCGGCACGGCGAGACGACGCACACCGGCGTCTTCGAGCTGACGCACGTGGCGTGCCGTGATGCGGCGGCCCTCTTCGACCACCACCTTGTCACCGATGCGGATTTCGAAGCTCGCGGTTTCGCCGCGCAAACGCGCCGGTACGAGCTCGAGCGAGGTTTCGTCTTTCGAGAGGAAGAAGCGGTTCTTCTCGAAGAAAGTGTCGAGGATCTCGGCTTCGTTCATGCCGAGGGCGCGCAGGATGATCGACACCGGCAGCTTGCGCCGGCGATCGATGCGCGCAAATACGCAGTCTTTGGCGTCGAACTCGAAGTCCAGCCACGAACCACGGTAAGGAATGATGCGGGCGCTGAACAGCAGCTTGCCCGAGGAATG
>RGYP01000400.1 GCA_010031985.1 Gammaproteobacteria bacterium | reverse complement strand
AACCGCCTCGATGAAGGCCGGCGACCTATCGGCGCTGCGGCGGTACACCCCAGGCAACGCGCCGACACCGTGCCCGTTACCCCAATGCCTCACTTCCGGGCAAGCGCTTCCTTGAGGCCCGGCACGTGCTCCATGCCCGTCGGCACGGTAATCGACGCGCCATCGAAATCCTTGCCCGGGGGCTCGAAGCGCCCGCCGAGGCAGCGCGACAGGAAAGCCTCCGTCACAGCATAAAAGGACGTCCGGTTGGCGGGACGCGCGAAGCCGTGCCCTTCGTCGGGGAAGAGCACATAAGTCACAGGGATGTTCTTCTTCTGCATCGCCGTTACGATCTGATCCGCCTCAGCCTGCTTGACGCGCGGGTCGTTGGCGCCCTGACCTATCAGCAGCGGGCGTGAAATGCGATCCACGTGCGTGAGCGGTGAGCGCTCCGTGAGCAGCGCTTTGCCGACTTCCGTGCGCGGGTCTCCCACGCGTCGGTAGAGCTGCTCCCGGAACGATTCCCAGTAGGGCGGCACGGTGGCGAGCAACGTTTCAAGGTTCGAGGGCGCAACGACCGCCACGGCACACGCGAATCGATCGGGCGTGTTGGTGGCGCCCCACAGCGCCGCATAGCCACCGTAGGAACCGCCGTAGATCGCGATCTTGTCGGGGAGCGCCACCTTGTTCGTGACCGCCCAGTCGATGCCGTCGATCAGGTCGTCGTGCATCTTGCGGCCCCATTCCCGGTCGCCGGCGTTGATGAACGACTTGCCGAAACCGGTCGACGAGCGGAAGTTCACCTGCAGCGACGCATAGCCACGATTGGTGAGCCACGTGCTCTGGGCGTTGTAGCCGAAGCCATCACGCGCCCAGGGGCCGCCGTGCACATTGAGAACCAAGGGCATCGGCGTATCAGGGCGGCAATCGCCGTCCTTGTCGGATCCCGCGGGAAGCGCGAGGTAGGAGACGAGCGTCATGCCATCGCGGGAGCGGATTTCCAGCGGGCAAATGGTGGGCAAAGGCGCGCCGATGAGCGCGGGGCGGGCGACGTAGAGCTCCGTGAGCGACTTGGCGTCACGGTCAAAGACCAGCGTGCGTGCCGGGGCAGTGACGGGATCGTGGCCTATGACCCAGATGCGCCCGTTGCGGGTCTGGCTCTGTACGCCCCACTCGCCCTTCAGTTGCCCATCAAGGAAGTCGATGTCGCCCTTCACCGTATCGTCGACGGCTCGCCATTCGTTCTTGAGGTAATTGACGGTGTAGGCCAGGACGCGGCCGGTGGCGGGATCCACGATGGACCCACCGAAGTCGGCGCGAGGGTCCTCGCCGATGGTGCGCTTGGCGCCCGTGTCGAGGTTAATGGCCATGAACGCGGGGGTGTTGCGGCCCCGGCTCTCGCGCCAGTAGAGCGTCTTGCCGTCCCGCGTTAGGCCCTCTGGGGAGGTGGTCTGTGAATCCTCGAATCCGACCTTGTCAAACGCAGTCGCCCTGCCGCCCTCGAGCCGGAACATTTCCCAGCCGCCATCGGGCGTCGACTTGGTGGCGAAGCGAACGTCGAGCGCGTCGTCGACCATGAAGCCCGAGTACTGGGCCGTGTTCTCGAAGAGTTTCTTGAGCGCTCCGGTTTTAACGTTAAGGAGATACGGGTCGTGGAAGCGCTTATCGCGGTCGTTGATGCCCACCACCAGTTCGTCGGGCCGCTTGAGTGAGGAACCATACTTTTGCACCCTTACGCCCTTGAAATCTGTGAGCGTGCGCT
>RGYP01000399.1 GCA_010031985.1 Gammaproteobacteria bacterium | reverse complement strand
AGATCGGCGGCCGCCTCGAGCAAGGTGAGGTCGTGCTTCTCGAGGTTCGAATAGAGCGGCAGGATCATGAACGGCAGGTAGGAATAGACGATGCCGACGTAGACCGCGAAATCGGTGTACAGCAAGGTCAGCGGCTGATCGATGATGCCGAGCGCCAGCAGGCTGTTATTGATGACGCCGTTGGTTTTCAGCAGCCCGATCCAGGCGTAAACGCGCAACAGGAACGAGGTCCAGAACGGCAGGATGATCAGCATCAGATATAGATTGCGGGTCGAGGGCGATGAGCGCGCGATCGCATAGGCCATCGGATAGCCGACCAGCAGACAGAGCAGCGTCGAGATCGCCGCCACCTCTACCGAATAGAAAAACGTGCCGAGGTAGAGCGGATCGTCGAGCAGCACCTCGTAGTTGGAGAAATTGAGCGTGGCGACGAAGCGCTGGGATTCCTCGACCCACGAAAAAAGCGGCGCATAGCCCGGCTGGATCGGCTGCATCCACGAAAACGAGATCTTGAAGACGATCAGAAACGGAATCGCGAAAAACAGCACCAGCCAAAAATAGGGAACGCCGATGACGAGTCGCTTGCCGAACCACGACTGCAAGGTCTCGATCGCCTTGTTCATGGGGTCGTCGTCATCCGTTTAGACCGTCAACACCACGGGGCTCGATGGGTGCCACGACAAATGCACCACCTCGTCCCAGACGATGCGCTCGTCGGCATGGCGCTCGGTGTTCGGAATGGTCACACGCACCAAGCGACCCGAGTCGAGGCGCACGAGGTAAACCGACATGTCACCCATGTAGGCTATTTCTTTGACGGTACCGCGCGCGCGGTTCTCGCTCCCCGCCGGCTCGCTGCGCGTGAGCTCGATCTTCTCCGGACGGATGGCGACCGCCACTTTGGCCTCGGGAGCGGCACTGATGCCATGACTCACGTAGACCGTGGCGTCGAGTTCGGGGCAGCGGATGCGCACATGTCCGGGCTCGTCTTCGGTGAGCTGCCCCTCGAACATATTCACCGAGCCGATGAAGTCGGCGACGAAGCGTGAACTCGGAAATTCGTAGATGTCGGTGGGCGTGCCGACCTGGACGATTTGTCCCTTGTTCATCACCCCGATGCGCGAGGCGAGCGTCATCGCCTCTTCCTGATCGTGGGTCACGACGACGAAAGTGACGCCGAGCTGCTCCTGCAAATTGATGAGCTCGAACTGCGTGTGCTCGCGAAGTTTCTTGTCGAGCGCGCCGAGCGGCTCATCGAGCAGCAGCAACTTGGGTTTTTTGACGAGCGCACGGGCGAGCGCCACGCGCTGTCGCTGGCCACCCGACAGTTGATGGGGCTTGCGCCGTGCATACTCGCCGAGCTTGACGATCTCGAGCATCTCGCCGACGCGGCGTTCGATCTCGCCCTTGCCGAGACCCTCCTGCTCGAGCCCGAAGGCCACGTTCTTCGCCACGGTCATGTGCGGGAAGAGCGCATAGGACTGGAACATCATGTTGACCGGCCGCTCGTACGGCGGGATGCCGGCCATGTCCTGACCGTCGATCAGGATTCGACCCGCGGTCGGCGACTCGAATCCGGCGAGCATGCGCAGCAAGGTGGTCTTGCCGCAGCCCGAACCGCCGAGCAGACAAAAAATCTCGCCTTTGAAGACGCTGAGGGAGACGCTGTCGACCGCGACGAAATCGCCGAAGCGCTTGGTGACGCCTTCGATGCGGACGTATTCGTGTCCGCGATCAATCGTTTTTTGCGACATGTCCCGCCCCCTCGA
>RGYP01000398.1 GCA_010031985.1 Gammaproteobacteria bacterium | reverse complement strand
TATAAGAGACAGCGGGTAAGTCGCGACCCCAATTCACGCCGGTGTAGTGCTGATCGATTTCGTTGGCGCCGCAAACGAAATCGGACAGCGCCAGAGCCGCGTGATCGGCATAGACCGGGCAACGCAGCCCGATCGGTCCGAGATAGCCTGGCTCGCAACCGGTCGCGGCGAGCACGGCCTCGCGCGAGGCCATGCGTAGGGGATTGGCAATACCCGGGAGCTTCTGTGCCTTGATGGCGTTCAGTTCATGATCGCCGCGCACCAAAAGGGCAACGACGCCCCCTTCGGCGCCATCGACCATCAACAATTTGAGCGTCCGCGCCGCCGGAATCTTCAAAAAATTGGCAAGCGCGTCGATGGTCTTGGCCCCCGGTGTGGCCACTTTCTGCAGCGTCGCCGCGGCAGCGGGTCGCGCGTGGGTCGGTGCGAGGGCGGGCGCGAGCTCGAGATTGGCAGCGTATTGGTCTGCGCCATCGGAGACCGCGATGGCGTCCTCGCCCGAATCGGCGAGCACCTGGAATTCTTCGGAGGCCGTACCGCCGATCGAGCCCGTGTCTGCCTTGACGGGCCGAAACTCGAGACCCATGCGCTCGAACATACGGACGTAGGCGTCGCGCATCGCCTCGTAGCCCTGCTGCAGCGACTCCTGCGTCAGGTGGAACGAGTAGGCGTCCTTCATGATGAACTCTCGGCCGCGCATCACCCCGAAACGCGGGCGGATCTCGTCGCGGAATTTCACCTGGATCTGGTAGAAGTTCGCGGGCAGCTGCCGATAGCTTTTGAGTTCGCGGCGCGCGAGATCGGTGATGACCTCTTCGTGCGTGGGGCCGATCACGAAGTCGCGCTGATGGCGATCCTTCAGGCGCAGCAGCTCGGGGCCGTACTGCTCCCAGCGCCCCGATTCTTGCCAAAGCTCGGCGGGCTGCACGGCAGGCATGAGCAGCTCGAGGGCGCCCGCGCGATCCATTTCTTCGCGGATGATCTGCTCGACCTTGCGCAGACTGCGCAGGCCGAAGGGTGTCCAGGTGTAGATGCCGGCGGCGAGTCGGCGGATGAGACCGGCGCGCAGCATCAACTGATGGCTGACGACCTCCGCTTCGGACGGGGTTTCTTTCGTGGTATTGATCGGATATCGGGACCAGCGCATGGCGAAGCAAGACTCTCGGTCAGTCGGGGTGCGACATGTTACGGGCGCGGCGATTGTCCCGAAAGGTTTAGCCCCCTATGATGAGGCGGTTTTTTCAGCCATCGTGAGCCCACGGCCCTTGAGTAACCCAGCAAACACGCCGTCGCCCCCCGCACCCAAGCGTCGTGGCGTTTACCTACTGCCCAATTTGCTGACCACCGGCTGTCTCGCTTGCGGTTTCTTCGCCATCATCTCGGCCATCAACGGCGACTTTGCGCGCGCCGGAGCGGCCATTTTTCTGGCCATGGTCTTCGATGGCCTCGATGGGCGGGTGGCCCGCTGGACCGGCACCGAAAGCGTCTTCGGCAAGGAGTACGACAGTCTCGCCGACATGGTCGCGTTCGGCGTGGCGCCGGCGCTCGTCGCCTACCAGTGGGGCGTGGCGGCGATCGCCGAATACGGCACCTCGTGGGCCCGCTTCGGTTGGATCGCTTCGTTCTTCTACGTCGCCTGCGCGGCGCTGCGGCTCGCTCGTTTCAACGCGCGCGCGGCGACCGTCGACAAGCGCTATTTCGAAGGCTTGCCGAGTCCCTCGGCGGCCGGTTTGGTCGCGGCCTTCGTCTGGTTTTCCAGTGAGTGGACCGAGCCGGGACTCACC
>RGYP01000397.1 GCA_010031985.1 Gammaproteobacteria bacterium | reverse complement strand
GATTCATCGTCGATTGCCCTGAACGAATCCAGGACGACGATGAGTACACCCGAATGACTGACATAATAGACCGTGTCTTTGAGTCCCGGAGGACCGTTGCCGGGGGTGGTGAACTGCGCTGACCAATGAGGTGCAAGCCCGCGTGTAGGCTTGCCCGCCGAGGTCTTCCGGGGCACGTACTCATGGTTGCCGGCGACCGGCACCGTCGCAACCATGCCGTTCAGAAAGCCACCTGCCTCGAACCACTCGCCCCATTCATCATCATGATTACCGTCGCCCTGATTGACGAGGTCACCCGCATGCAAAATTAGCGATGTACTGGGTATTACACGAAAACCTTCGCGAACGACTCGTGAAAAATGCGAGCGCACCGAATTCTGTGCATCACCGAAATAAAGAAGTGAAAACGGCCGAAAGTCAGATGCCGCCGTACGGAACTGAAGCCATTCGCTCCAGGTATCACCGCCCCCGACGCGGTAAGCATAGAGCGTGTCGGGGGTTAGGTTAGCGAGACGTACGGAGTGGTGCCGGGCCACGCCATTTCGAGTGTTGAGTAGCCTGCTCTGACCCGAAGTCGTCGAGGCCGCCAGATGCAGCCCCGGAGAGTCGATAGCACGCGCCCACTGCAAGACCGTATTTTTTACCCCAGCCTCGGTACGCCAATTGATCGCAACTTCCCGCGCTGCATCGGCGCCAGGTAAAAGCACGATGCGGTCTGGGTGATGCGAAGATCGATATCGCGCATCACCCGCCCGCGTCAACGTGTTCCGAGCCTCGGAAACCCTGACCGCGGGGGTGGCGAGAGCAGTTTGATCAAAGGCAAGCAACGCCAGTAGAAGCTTGCAAAATATTCGAGTCAAGACTGACGCGCCCAACGTGTCGTGATCACTCGATCAAAACGTGAATCGCAAGCCCGCCGCATAACGACGGCCAAAGCTCTCCCACTCGATCGTTTGAATGTCACTGAAACCGGAAGGTAAACCCGTCGCAGACAGCAAGTTACCCGGTTCCGAGAAGCGCCGACCCGAATTGTTCAGAAGATTAGTGGCATCGAAATAAATTTCAAAGTTTTCATTCACAGAGTAACGAGCCGAGAAGTCGAGCTCATCATCGGCAGCCCAGTACGTATCGCCAGCATCGGTCAGATCGTCAGCGAACGAATCTAGCCACAGTGATCGTTTCTGATAGCTGAGCTGCACCGAAGCCCCATACTTTTCGTAGTAGACGGCGAAGTTGTAGACCTCATCGGAAGTGCCCGGAAGTCGAAGCTTACGGGTCGGGATGGCTCCCACGGCGGGCTTCGTGACTTCGCTATCGTTCAGGGTAGCAGTAGCGCGAATTCCAAACCCGCCCATCCACTCCGGCAACCCCATCGACGCGGTGTACGGCTCGAGTTGCAATTGCGCAGCAGCCTCGACCCCCTTTAGGTAACCGTTTCCACCGTTCGTAATGCCTGAGAACACATAGCCAGAACGATCGATGCCGTCACTGTTGAGTGCGTCCGAGTTGAAGATCCGCGATTGACGATAAAGTACGTCGCTCACTCGCTTGTAAAACACGCCCGCCATCAGGTATCCCTGCGGCTCCATGTACCACTCGAGGTAGAGATCTGCGCCTTTAGCTTTCTCAGGTTTTACGGCCGGATTTCCACCCGAGATCGACAGATTGGTGTCATTGACGACGACGTTCGGCCGCATCTGATCGTAGTCGGCTCGGGCCGCGCCGGTGCTCAACGAAAACCGCAATTTCTTCGTATCGTCGAGATTGTAGTTGACGTGAAGGCTGGGAAA
>RGYP01000396.1 GCA_010031985.1 Gammaproteobacteria bacterium | reverse complement strand
GCGTGCCTGGATGCAGCAGTCCTCGACGCCCGGCCGCCGCGGCGACGAAGGCGCGTGGGGCGCATCGCTCGCTTGGCCTAACGATCGTATCGAGGCCTTGCTGTCCTACAGCGAGATCGGTCGAGATTTTCGCCCCGCGCTCGGCTTTGCCAATCGAACGGGAATTGCCGAGCTCCTCGGCGCATACGGCTACCGACACCGTTTCGAGAAAGGCGGATTCCTGCGCAGTTGGCGTCATGGCGTCGAGGCCAGCGAGATCAGGGACGACGCAGGTCGACTCGAGTCCCGTCGCTTCGTCATCATGCCGTTCTCTCTCGACAATCAACCTGGTGACATTCTCTCGATGGGTCTCGAGCGCCAGACCGAAGTCATTCGTCGACCCTTCGTCCTGCCTGGCGGCGTGAGGGTTCCGGCCGGTCGCTATGACTTTGATCGTGTGCGTCTCTACGGCCAGTCGGCAGGCTTTCGGCCGCTGGCCTTCACCTGGGACCTCGGCACCGGAGATTTCTACGACGGTAGTCGCGATGATGCGCGAGTCGGCATCAATTGGCGCCCCAACCGACACTGGGCGCTGGGGACGAATTATCAGGCGAATCGTCTCGAGCTGCAGGGGCGCGACTTCACCACCCGCGTGTGGTCGTTGAACGCCAACTATGCATTCAACGTTCGCTGGGCTTGGCTCAACGTTGCGCAGTACGACAACGTTTCGAAACGCATCGGACTCAACAGTCGCTTGCGTTGGTGGCCCGCGCAGGGACAAGTGGCCTATCTGGTCGTCAACTACGACTGGCGCGAGGATGCGCGCGGCGAATTCCGGCCATTCCTCGCAGAAACTACCGTGAAGTTCACTTACACCTTCCGCTACTGATTCCGGCGTCAGTTCTTCTCGACGGTGTAGACGATTTCGGCACTCGCTTCCTTGCCGGCTTCGGTACGCAAGGTCCAGCGATCGTTGATGCTATAGCGCAACTTCAAGGTATTGATCGCTTCGGCGAGCGAGACGCCGTAGCTCACGTAGAGGCGACTCGATAGATATTTGCCGAACACCAGCGAGGTCTCGTTGGCGAGATTTTGCTCGATGCCCACGTCTTCGATGCCGATACGCTGGCCGAGCTGCTGCGCGAGGATCGCACCGCCTTGCGCGAGGATGGCGTCGCGGCCGCTGCTGGCGATGTTGCTGCTTTGTGCAGTCTCCAGGGTTCCACCAGCGAGAATCAGCGACACCACCTGCGATTGCGGCAGCGAGGGCTCGGAGAAAAACGTCATCCGCGGTTCGCGCAGGGTGCCGCGCACGTTGACGCCAGCCTTCACATCCGGGAATTCTTTGGTCGCACGCAGATCGACGCCGGGATCGCCGAGTAGACCGCCCGAGAAGATCAAACGGCCACGTTCGATGTCGAGACGCCTGCCAAGAGCGGCGTATTTGCCCTCTGCAATCCCGAGTTCGCCAGAACCACGATTGACGCCGTCGGCTGAGGTGACCACGTTGAGCGCTCCGGCAAGCCGTCCGGAAAGTCCGAAGGAGTCGAGAGTCACGCGATCGCCTAGCGTCAGGCGCAGGTTGCTCGAGACGCGGAACGACGACTGGGGATCGCGCGGCTCCGCACCGACCAGGGTTTCGTCCGCCGAGGTGAGCGTCGCGCCCGTCAGATCGGCAGGTACGATCCGGGCCTCGGGAATATTCACCGTGCCGGTCGCCGCAAGATCACGGCCAGCTACCTTGAAGCGCAGATTGGGCGACGCGCTGATTCGAGCCTCGGGTACGTCGATCATCAGCAAATCGTTGCCGCGCAGCGTGA
>RGYP01000395.1 GCA_010031985.1 Gammaproteobacteria bacterium | reverse complement strand
GAACGTAACTGCAAGGACCAGAGCAGCGTCTGCCGTGCTTCCACGGCCGATGGGATCAACTCGAAGCTCGGAGCAGTCGAACTCCCGACAGGGCGTGGCGTGATGGTTCCGTTGCGATCGACTTGATGCTCGGCGACCGATAGCGCGGGATCGCCGCCGCGTATCCGGCTCGTGATGCCGCCGTTCGCCTGACCCATCACCACGAGCGTCTGCGCATCGACGCGGGCAATGCCCTCCGCACCCTCGCTGATCCAGCCCAAGGCGCCGAGCTCGAGCAGCGTCGTGGTCGTGGCGAGTGCGCCTGCGCTCGATTCGATCTCGGCAGCCGTTCCGAACTCGAGGGCGAGCCCCGAATTGGGTCCGCTGGTCAATGATTTGCCGCTGAGGTCGCTGGCGCTCGTCAGGTCGATGACGCGAATTTCCCAGCGTAACGGCCCGGAGGGACCGCCGTCGCGATAGCGCACCAAAGCAATCATTCTTTGTTCGCTCAAAGATTCCAGATCGAGGATGCGAAACGCATTTTCGTTCGGCCTGATCGGCAAGCCGAACTGGCGCACGGTGCCGCTGCGCGGGTTGAACCCGACCAGCCGCAACAGACGCGAGGTGTTGCCGGTTCGACCGCTGACGTCGAGCGCGGCGCCGGCGGCCAACAGCACCTCACCGCTCAAGCTGCGAACGGCGACGCCACCGCAGCCGAGTCCCGCTTGTCGCGATTCGAGAATCGCGGGCAGGCGGCGACTGACATCGGGCAGCGACCCCGCATTGCCCGCCGGGCCGAGTCGTTGCAGCGTGCGGCCTTGGCTATCGAATTGCAGCAGGAATGGCCCGCGGCGATCGCACACCCAGGTGCCGCTTTCACTTTCTGCAAGGCCCGCAGGATCGAGACCGCGTTGATCGAATTCCGGCGAGCGCGGCTGCAGTGCTTCATCGAGATTGCGCGCGCCGTCGCTGCCCGAAGAATCGGTGGGTGTAGGCCGACCCGAGAACGCCGAGCCGTCGGCTGCCCGCAAGGTCACGAGCGGTCCGAGTTCTGCTGCGTTCGCAGACAGCGTGATGGTGCTGAGCGAGGGCAAGCCGTTCGGATCACTACTCACGAGCACCTCGGCACTGCGCGCGCTGCTGCCGTCGAAGTAGCGGGGCGCAGGCGCTGCGATGCCGCGCGCGGTCACCACGCGCAGCTTCACACCGCTCGATGGTGCGCCCACCGTCAAAGTCAAACCTGCGCCGATTGCGGGTCGTAAGCCTTTCGGATAAAGGGTTTTGATCTGCGTGGAAGGTCCCGTGTACGGAACGAGTGCGGTATCGGGCACGCGCAGCACGTACTTGCGCACCTCGGCGATCGGATTCGTACTCGCCGTCAGTGAGTCGACGAGCACGCCGCGAGCGAGTGCCTCCGCCTGCTCGGCGATCGAGCGTGCGACACCACGGGTGGGTATCTTCAGCGCCGCCCGATAATCGGCCGCGAGTCGGCTGTCACCGCGCAGAAAATCGACGAGCGAGGCGAGATCGGCGTCGAAGGACGACGCGTTGAAGTCGAGCGAACGATTAGCCATCACGGTCGGCAGCTCCGCGGGCAGTGCGATGCCGTTGCCGGCATCGGCATCGGCATCGACCGTGATCAAAAATTGTGCGCGGCGCAGCGTGCTCTCGGAGAGCGTGCCATCGGTGATTCCGCCCGGCAGATCGCGCAGCGAGATCGTCGAGGCGCCGGTGATGCTGCCAAGCGTGGTACCGCCGACTTTGAACGTCACCGTTTCGCAGCTCGAGGGACAGCGATACGTGAATCCGCCCGTGCTGCTG
>RGYP01000394.1 GCA_010031985.1 Gammaproteobacteria bacterium | reverse complement strand
AGTCCGACCTCGAACATCATCAAGAGCGTGAAACGCTCGATGGCCGGCGAATACAGCCGCGAGCTTTCGACGAAGGTTTTTCAGGGCGCGTGCCGTCTCATCCAACTCGGCTGCAACTCCGCGATCGACGCTGGCATCTACACGTTCACGTTCGGTGACGGCCGCAAAGTACAGGCGCGCTTCACTTACACCTACGGATGGGACGGCAAGCAGTGGCTGATCACGAGCCATCACTCTTCCGCCATGCCCGAACCGGTCAAGCAGTAAGACCACGGCAGCAAGACGCCATGCACTCATCGCTCTTTGCCAGTTTGATCGATCCGGCCATTTTGCTGTTCTTCTTCGGCATCTTTGTCGGCGCGATCCGCTCCAACCTCGAGATTCCTGCGGCAGCAGCCAAGTTCTGTTCGCTCTACTTGTTGCTGGTGGTCGGCTTCAAGGGCGGGGTCAGTCTCGCAGCGACAGGCTTCACGTCTGCGATGGGGTGGGCGCTGCTCAGCGCCGCGCTGCTGGCACTGGCGGTGCCTGCATGGTCCTTCCTCGTGCTGCGGCGGCGGCTGAGTCCCTTCGATGCCGCTGCCGTCGCAGCCACCTATGGCTCGGTCAGCGCGGTGACCTTCATCACTGCAGTCGGCTATCTCGAGACGCAGCAGATCGAGTCAGGCGGTTACATGGCGGTGGCACTCGTGCTCATGGAGTCTCCCGCCATCATCATGGCAGTGCTGCTCGCAAGCTACGCTCGGGCGAAATACGGTACGTCCAAGCCGAGCGTTTCATCCGCACCGCTCAGCTTGCGCGCCGTCCTCCACGAGGCATTCACCGATGGCGCGCACCTGCTGTTGCTCGGCGGAGTGCTGATCGGTTTTCTCACGGGTGACGATGGTAAACAGGTGATGAAGCCGTTCACCGACCTGCAAAAGGGTGTGCTCGCGTTCTTCCTGCTCGACATGGGGCTGCTGGTCGCAAAGCGCATCAAGGACATACGCCACAACGGCGCGTTTCTCACGGGCTTCGGCATCGTCATGCCGCTGGTCAACGCCTTTGCCGCGATGTCACTGGCTAAATTCTTTGGGTTGCCGGTCGGCGACGCCTTCTTGCTGACCGTGCTGGCGGCGTCGGCTTCGTACATCGTGGTCCCCGCGGTCGTTCGCTACGCAATCCCCGAAGCGAATCCCAGTCTTTACTTCACGATGTCGCTCGCCATCACCTTTCCGTTCAACATTCTGGTCGGCTTGCCGCTTTATCTTTGGATCATCGAGCGGCTGTGGGCGCCATGGTAATGCCGACGCTGCCGATGCCATCGACGCCTCCCGCGACGACATCCCCCGCAACGATCGGACCGACACCAGACGGCGTGCCAGTGAAAATCAGATCGCCCGGCTGCAAACTCATGGAACTTGAAATGAAGGTGATGATCTCCGGCACCGACCAAATGAGCTGCGAGATGTCGGCGTCCTGACGAACGACTCCATTCACCGACAACCAGATACGCCCTCGCACCGGATGACCGATCGTCGATGCCGTCACGATCTCCGAACAGGGTGCAGACTTGTCGAAGGCCTTACCCCACTCCCAGGGGCGCCCTGCATCACGTGCTGCGAACTGCAGGTCGCGACGCGTGAGATCAAGGCCGACCGCATAGCCGAACACATGCTGTAGTGCTGCCTCGGGATGGATGTTGAATCCGCCCCGACCGATCGCCACCACCCACTCGATCTCGTGGTGCAAGTTACTCGTCTGCGGCGGGTACTCGATCACCGAGCCACTCTCGACCACCGCATCGGCAGGCTTCTGGAAAAT
>RGYP01000393.1 GCA_010031985.1 Gammaproteobacteria bacterium | reverse complement strand
ATCCAGATCGCGGCCAGGATGGTGGTACGCCGGCTTTTCAGCGTGGCAGCGACCATGAATACCACTCGCTCTCGCGCTGCCAGTCATCGGACCAGAACATGAGTGCGCGCAGGGCATCGGTGAGTCGGCCGCGACGCACGCTCGCACGTACGCTGACCACGTAGTCGCCGGGTTCGGCGAGCTGCGAAGCGACGAGGATCGGCCAGCTGTCGACGCTGCCAAGATCGGCGAGGGCCTCCTCGAGCGTCGCGTAGGATTTTTGCTCGCCCTCGACTAGTGGATCGCGAACCACGTAACGCTCGCTCACCGAGTGGTAGCTGAGTTCGCGTTCGAGACGCAACGTGACAATGGTCGCATCGGTCCAGAAACGCCGCTCGCGCGTCACTTCGACGTCGACGTCGTAAGAGAGCGCGCCGCCATCACGCAGTGCAGCGACGGTTTCTTCGTTGGCGGGGTAGCGCGTGCGAACGTGCAGTTGATACACGCCGCCAACCACGTTGACGAACGCCGACTCGATTTCGAGAGCACCCTCGAGCGGGTCGGCGTGGGCGGGCTTCGATGGCCAAGGCAACGCAGCGAACAGCCACAGGCAGACCGCGACCAGCAGGCCCCTGCGCCGACGCCGGATCTGTGGATGATGGCTGCTCATGCGTCTTCAAGCCGACCGAGGCAAGCATAATAGAAGCCATCGGTGGACGCCGACCCGGAACCGGGCAGCAACTGCACACCCGTCTTTTGCGAAATGGCGCCGGTCGGCAGTGCAAGCCCCGACGGCCAAGGCAGCACGCGAGCCGCGGGCGTCGCCTCGAGAAAATCGCCGAGCATCCGTTCGTTTTCGGCCGGCAAGATCGAGCAGGTCGAATACACGAGCCGCCCGCCCGGAGCGAGTCTTGCAAAGCAGCGTTCGAGGATGCGCCGCTGCAGCCGTGCAAAGCCCTCGACGTCCTCGCTGCGACGCAAAAGTTTGATGTCGGGATGACGGCGGATCACGCCCGTGGCCGAGCATGGCGCATCGACCAGAATACGATCGAACAAACCTTCGTCGGCGAGCGCGTCACTCTGCGTGAGATCGACGAGGCGAGTCCGTGCCGATGAGGATTGAGCGCCGATTCGCGAAAAGGTCGCGTTAACGAGCGCAAGCCGCGCCGAGTCGTCGTCGACGGCCAGAAGATCGACTTTCGGCTGACGCTGCAGAATGTGGGCACTTTTTCCGCCAGGTGCCGCACAGGCGTCGAGCACACGATCGCCGGCGCGCGCATCGAGCAGCAGCGCGGCAAGCTGCGCACCGGCGTCTTGTACCGAAACTCGACCCTCGGCGAAGCCTGGCAGTGCAGCCACCGGCGCCGAGTGTCGCAGCAACACGGCCTCAGGGAAATCTTTGATGATCTCGCCCTCGCGACCCGAGGCCGCAAGTTCGGCGACATACTGCTCGCGGGCAGCGGCCGAGGCCACGCGCAAGGTCATCGGCGGATGTTCGTTGCTGGCCTGCAGAATCGTCTGCCAATGCTCGGGCCACGCAGCCTCGAGCTGCAGGGCCAGCCACTCGGGATAGGCATGACGCGCCGCGACATCCGCATCGATCTTCGCGAGCAAGGCCGCACGCTCGCGCACGAATCGACGCAGCACCGCATTCACGAAACCGGTCGCGCGGGACAAGCCCAGTGCGCGTGCCGCGTCGACGGCCAAATGCACGCACACCTCGGGAGCGGCGCGTGAGTATTCGATCTGGTGCGCAGCGCCGATCAGCAGGCCGCGCAGCAACGGCGGCATGTCGGCAGCGGGCCGGTCGACGAGTTTGGC
>RGYP01000392.1 GCA_010031985.1 Gammaproteobacteria bacterium | reverse complement strand
CGGATGTTCGAACAGGCGCTCACGCTCGAGCCCAATTCCGAGAAGGCGCTCTTTTATTCCGCTGTCGCCGCGCAACGGCGTGGGGAGACGCCGCTCGCCATCAGTCGCTTCGAAAAAATGCTGCAGCTGGATCCGCCCGAGAACGTCCGCAATATTTTGCAGCAGCAAATCGTCGCGCTGCGCGCCTCAATCGCAGAGGGCCGGGCAGCGGGTTCTGCGGCAGCGGTCAGCGAGACCCCGCACGTGCTCGTCGCGGTATCGATCAAGCCCGCGTTGGCGCGCGAGGTCGCGCCGGGCTCGACGTTGTTCGTATTCGTGCGCGCGCCGGGTCGACCGGGTCCGCCGCTTGCCGTCAAACGTTTGCCGGCAACGCTCCCGGTATCTGTGGAGCTCACCTCCGCCGACAGCATGGTTCCCGGCCTGTCGTTCGCGCCGAACGACACGGTCGAGGTATCGGCCAAAATATCGGCCGATGGCAGTGCCACGCCGAAGAGCGGTGATCTCGTCGGCCGCGTGCGCTACATCGTCGGCCGCGACTTCAAAAAATCCATCGTCATCGACGGGCGTACGCCGTGAGCGAGTCGCAAGCCCCTGCCAGCCCGGTCACGGGCTCGGGTGCACGCCTGCGTTGGTTGATTGCACCCGGTGAGGGTCAGGCGCTGCTCGCTGCCGCGGGCGCCTATTTTTTGTTACTGGGCGGCTATTACATGCTGCGCAGTCTGCGCGAGGCGTTCGCGCTCGAGGTCGGCCGCGATCAGATCGCCAATCTCTTCTACGTCACCTTCTTCGTGATGATGGCGGTGCTGCCCGTTTATTGGTTCGTGGTGGCGCGTTTGCCGCGTCGCTGGTTGTTCCCTTCCATCTACAGCTTCGTGGTGGCGTTGTTTTCTGCGCTCGCGATCGGCATGACGGTCTACCCAGGCGGGCGATTGCTGCCGGCGATTTATTTCGTTGCGGTCACCTCGCTCAACCTGTTCATCGTGTCGGTGTTCTGGAGCGTCATGGTCGACGCCTGGCGTTCGGCTTCGGCCAAACGATTGTTCGGCTACATCGCGGCGGGCGGTAGCGCGGGCGCGATCGCGGGTCCAGCCTTCAATGCGTTGTTCGTCGAGCGACTCGGTCCGACGCCCACCATTTTGGTGGCTTGCGTGTTGTTGTTGCTGGCAACGGTACTCGGACGACGCGCGCAGTTGCTCGAGGCGCAGAGCGAAGGCATGGGCAATCCGCGGGCACGACTCGCGCTACCGGTGGGCGGTCGCGCCATCGACGATCTGAAACGCTTGTTCAGCTCACCTTATTTGCTCGCCATTGCCGGCCTGATCATCTGCGGTCAGGTGCTCGGCGGATTCATGTACCAGGAGCAGGCCGAGTACGTCGAAGCGGCGTACGCCACGCTCAACGAACGTGCGGCACTCTTCGCGCGGATCGATCTCTCGGTCAATGTTTTGTCATTGCTGTTTCAGACACTGGTGGTGGGTTGGGTGGCCTCACGGGGCGGATTGCGTGCGGCACTCGGGCTCGTACCGTTGCTGCTGATCGGCTCGCTGGTGCTTTTGGCGCTGATTCCGATCGGAGCGGTACTCATCGCCACGCAGGTGGTGCGGCGTGCCGTCGACTACGGACTATTCAAGCCGACCCGCGAAATGTTGTTCACGGTGCTCAACCCCGAGAGCAAGTTCAAGAGCAAAAGCCTCATCGATACGCTGTTGCAACGCGGCGGCGATAGTGTCGGCCAGCTGACCTACCCGCTGGTTGCGGGTTTTGGTTTGGCAGGCGTGTCGTGGGTGCTCGCGGCGGTCA
>RGYP01000391.1 GCA_010031985.1 Gammaproteobacteria bacterium | reverse complement strand
TGCGCGTGATGCGACTGACGAATGCGCCTTGTCTTTCGAAGAGTCGACGCACGTCTTTGCCGCTCGCACCGATCGCCAACAATCGATACCAGCGGTTGGCACCTTCGGCTTCCTGCTCCGACCCCTCGACCTCCACGCCCTCGAGACGACGGCCGTCGTCGAGTTCACCGAGTCGCAAATTCTCGAGGTGCCCGTCGTCGAGTTCGCCGCGCACCCGAACCAAAAATTCGGTGGGCCACCGACGCACGCGCCGCTGCAGGCGCTCGGCGAGCGCCCCGTCGGTCGTCACGAGCTCGAGACCGCCAAAAATCGGCGTCCGGCACGGCGCGGCAGTCGCGCGATCAATCCCTCGGTCAAGGAATCACCAGTCGAACGATGGCAAAGAAAAACCGAGGCTTCGGTTTTCAGTCGCGAGGGATCGCGGCTACGCCTGACCACCCGCCCGTCGACGCGCAACTCGTCGCGCCCCGACACCCGCGCACCGATCTCGGCGACCGCACCGTTGACCGTGACGCGTCCGGCACGGATCCACTCCTCGGCCTCGCGACGCGAGGCGAGTCCCGCCTGCGCCAAAATTTTTTGAATGCGCTCACCCGCTGTAGCGGACTCGCTCGTCTGCCTTCGCGAACGATCAGGCCTTGGCATCGACCGCTTCAATGGCATCGACGGCCTCAGAGGCGTCGGCCAATTCAGAAGCGGCGGCCTCTGGCTCGCCGACCAGTGCCGGCTCGTCGGCCACCGGCAGATCGAGTTGCGGGTTCAGATCGACCATGGCCTTCAGTTCGGCGAGCGGCGGCAACTCGTCGATCGATCGCAGTCCGAAATAATCGAGGAAAGACTTGGTGGTGCCGAGCAACTCCGGGTGACCGGGCACGTCGCGATGTCCAACGACACGCACCCACTCGCGCTCCATCAGGGTCTTGACGATGTTGGGGTTGACCGCAACTCCTCTGACGGATTCGATCTCGGCGCGAGTGATCGGCTGCCGATAAGCGATGAGCGCCAACGTTTCGAGCAGCGCCCGCGAATATTTTTGTGGGCGCTCCGGCCACAACCGACCGATCTCGCGAGCGTAATTCGACCTCACCTGAATCCGCCAACCGCTGGCGGTTTCTTTCAGTTCGATCGCCCGATCCTCGTAATGCGACGCGAGCTCAGCGAGCGCGGCGCCGATCGCAGCCTTGTCCGGCCTGCCATCCTCGTCGAAGAGCTGCGCGAGCTCGTTCGCCGACATCGGTTTACCGGCCGCCAGCATCGCCGCTTCGAGCACGTTGCGGATGTGATGTTCGCTCATCGATTGTCCTCGTCAGATTCAACGGTGTCGGGCTCGATCGGCCCCGACTCGATCGGCCCCGTGTCGACGGGCGATGCGCCCTCGACCAGGCGCAGGCGTGGGGCCTGCGCAGCGCGCACGTGCAGCGGGCCATAAGTTTCGGTTTGTACGAGGTCGATCAAACCCTCGCGCACCAACTCGAGGATGGCAACGAAGGTCACGGTCACGCCCATGCGACCTTCCTCGGGCTTGAAGAGCTTGAGGAATTCCACGAAGCCCCCGTTCTCGACGGCCGCCAGCACATCGGTCATTCGGGCGCGTACCGAGAGACGCTCGCGCTGCACGTGGTGATGACCAAACATCGCAGCACGCGCCACCACGTCACGAAAGGCGACGATCATCTCCTGCAGCGTCACCGTGGGCAGCGTCGAGGCCGGGCGCGGCACATCGACCTCCGCACTCGCCGGCCAAGTGTCGCGATCTTCGCGCGGCATCCGATCGATGCTCTCGGCGGCCTGCTTGTAGCG
>RGYP01000040.1 GCA_010031985.1 Gammaproteobacteria bacterium | reverse complement strand
TCGTCATCGGCTCGAACTTGCGCGCAGAGTTGCCGTTGTTGGCGCATCGGTTGCGCAAGGCGGCGGTGCGTGCCAAGGCAAAGATTTCGTTCCTCGACTCGAGCGTGCGCCAGTATCGGTTTCCGGTCGCGGTGCAGATCGCGCGCAGCCCGGCTGACTGGGCGCATGAGCTCGCCGGAACATTGGCTGCCGTGGTCGAGATTACGGGCGTCGAGCCCGGCTCCGCCTACGCGAGCTTGCTACGCGGGATCGTCGCCACGCCCGAGCAGCGCACGGCGGCCGCAGCGCTATGCAACGGCAGCGCGCGGGCGGTTTGGCTGGGCGCGATGGCACTGCGGCATCCGGCCGCGGTCGACTTGCGCGCACTCGCCGGAGAGATTGCTCGCCTGAGCGGGGCGACCCTCGGTCTGCTCGCCGAAGGCGCCAACGCGGCGGGGGCTTGGCTCGCGGGTGTCGTGCCGCATCGCCAAGCGGGCGGAGTGCCGGCGCAGGGCCTCGGGCTGCGCGACATGCTAGAGAACGCGCAGCGCGGTTATCTGCTCGTCGGGGCGATCGAGCCCTCGGCGGACGTCGCTGATGCGGCGCTCGCGACCCGGGCGTTACGCGCGGCGGCCTGCGTCGTCGCAGTGACGCCGTACGTCACCGATGAGATCAAAGAAATCGCTCACGTTTTGCTGCCGATGGCGAGCTTTGCCGAGACCTCGGGCAGCTACGTCAACCTCGAGGGTCGCCTGCAAAGCCAGACCGGGGTATCGAAGCCGCCAGGCGAGGCGCGGCCGGGCTGGAAGATTCTGCGCGTACTTGGCAATCAACTCGAACTCGACGGCTTCGATTACCAGAGCTCCGATGAAGTACGTGACGAGTTGCTGGGTGTCGTGAGCGCAAATGCCGGCGGCGCGGTGCCGATCGCGCTCGTCACCCATCATCTGCCGGCGATCGCCGCCGTGGCGGGCGCTGCAGAGATCGACTTGGGTGCGCTCGATGTGCCGATGTACGCCATCGATGCCGTACTGCGTCGCAGTCCTGCGCTGCAGCAAACCAAGATCGCGGCTGCGGCTCGATCGTCGGGACGAGTGGGCTGATGTCGGCGCTGCTCGAATTTTGGTCGACGCTCCCGGATTACGCGCGGGCCACCGTTTGGATTTTGATCGTGACGGTCGCGGTGATCCTGTCGGTGGCGTTCACGACCTTGTGGGAACGCAAGGTGATCGGCTGGATTCAGTTGCGCAAGGGACCGAACCGTGTGGGCAGCCTGTTCGGGTTCGTGCCGGGCATTTTTCAGCCCTTTGCCGACGTCATCAAGCTGCTGCTCAAAGAAGTCGTCATCCCTTCGGCTTCGAACAAATGGCTGTTCCGCGTCGCCCCCGCGATCACGCTGGTGCCGGCTTTTGCGGCCTGGGCCGTGATGCCGCTCGATCCGGCGCTGGTGATCGCCGACATCGACGCGGGTTTGCTCTACCTGCTCTCGCTCACCTCCGTGGGCGTTTACGGCGTGATCCTCGCGGGCTGGGCGGCGAACTCCAAATACGCCTTCCTCGGGGCCATGCGCTCGGCGGCGCAGGTCGTCGCCTATGAAATCGCCATGGGTTTTGCGCTGGTGGGTGTCGTCATGGCGGCGGGTACGCTCAACCTCGGCGACATCGTCCGTGCGCAAGAGGGCGGGGTCGGCAATTGGTTCCTGGTTTGGTTGTTCCCGCTGTTCGTGGTCTACGTGATCGCGGGTGTCGCCGAGACCAACCGTGCGCCGTTCGACGTCGCCGAAGGCGAATCCGAAATCGTCGCCGGCTTCCACGTCGAATATTCAGGCATCGCCTTCGCGCTGTTCTTCCTCGCCGAATACGCGAACATGATTTTGATCTCCGCCTTGACCGCGGTGTTTTTCCTGGGAGGGTGGCTGAGCCCCTTCGAGGGGCTGTTGGCCAGAGACAATCCGCTCGCGGCACCCGGGTTTCATTGGTTGTTCCTGAAACTCTTTTTCTTTTTGACCTGTTTCATGTGGTACCGCGCGACATTCCCGCGCTACCGCTACGACCAGATCATGCGGCTCGGCTGGAAAGTGTTGATTCCGGTGACGCTGGTGTGGATTGCCGCCGAGGCGCTGATGTCGTGGTTCGACATCGGGCCGTGGTCGACATGACCGAGCGCAGATCGAGCGAACGAAGGTAACGAGACGCCATGGCACTGCAAAGCATCGTCAAAACTTTCCTGCTCACCGAGCTGATCGCCGGACTGTCGCTGACCGCGCGAACCCTTTTCCGCAAGAAAGTAACGGTCAACTATCCCGAAGAAAAGACGCCGCAGTCGCCGCGTTTTCGCGGGCTGCATGCGCTGCGCCGTTATGCCAACGGCGAAGAGCGTTGCATCGCCTGCAAGTTGTGCGAAGCGGTCTGCCCGGCGCTTGCGATCACCATCGAGTCGGATGTCGCAGCCGATGGCACTCGGCGTACCACGCGCTACGACATCGATCTCTTCAAGTGCATCTATTGCGGCTTCTGCGAAGAGGCCTGCCCCGTCGATGCCATCGTCGAGACGCGGATCCACGAGTACCACATGGAAAATCGTGGCGAGAACATCATGACCAAGGACAAGCTGCTCGCCGTGGGCGAGCGCTACGCAGCGCTCATCGATGCCGACAAGGCCGCTGATGCGGCGTATCGCTGATCGCGCAAGAAGAGGAAATCGACCGGTGTTCGTGCAACTGCTCTTCTACGGCTTCTCGGCCATCCTGATTGCTGCGGCGCTCGGGGTGATCGTGGCGCGCAACCCGGTGTACTCCGCGCTGTCGCTGGTATTGGCGTTTTTCACGAGCGCTGCGTTGTGGCTGCTGATCGAGGCCGAGTTCCTCGCCATCGTGCTGGTGCTGGTTTACGTGGGCGCCGTCATGGTGTTGTTCCTGTTCGTCGTCATGATGCTCGACATCAACGTCGAAGAAATCAAACGCGGCTTCACCCGTTACGCGTGGTTGGGCTGGCTGGTATCTACCGTGGTGATCGCCCAGATGGCGGCCGTGTATGGCTTGCGGAATTTCGGTGTCGATGCCTCGATCACGGTTGCCCGGAGTCCCGCCGATCACAGCAACACCCGTGAACTCGGTGAAGTGCTGTACACCCAATACGTATATCCGTTCGAACTCGCTGCGGTGTTGCTGCTGGTCGCCATCGTTGCTGCGATCGCGCTGACCATGCGACGCAGGCCGGGTCTCAAGCCGCAGGATGTTGCCAAACAGGTGGCTGTGCGACGGCAAGACCGCGTGCGTCTGGTCAAAGGTGTGCGTGCCGAAGGCGTGAGTCCCGAAGGCGAGGGTCGAGGTGAAGCGCCATGATCACCCTGCAGCACATGCTGACGCTCTCGGGCATTTTGTTCGCCTTGTCGATCGCCGGCATCTTCCTCAATCGCAAGAATGTGATTCTGCTTCTGATGTGTATCGAGCTCATGTTGCTCGCGGTCAATTTCAGCTTCGTGTCCTTTTCGCGCTTCCTCGGTGATCTCGATGGTCAGGTGTTCGTGTTTTTCGTACTGACGGTCGCTGCAGCCGAATCGGCGATCGGCCTGGCGATTCTCGTGGTGCTGTTCCGCGAGCGGCGCAGTATCAACGTCGAAGATCTTGACACCCTGAAAGGCTGAGGGCAGGGCATCCACATGAGCATGAACCCCAGCGTTCTTCTGACCATCGCGCTGTTGCCCCTGGCAGCGGCCATCGTCGCGGGTCTTTTCGGCAAGTGGATCGGTCGGACCGCGGCTCACGTGGTCACCATCGCCGCCGTGGGGGCGGCGTTCGTGCTGTCGGCACGAGTAGCGTGGCAACTGATCTCGGGCGAGGTCCAAGTCTTCAACGATACCGTCTACACCTGGCTCGTCAGTGACGGCGTGCGCATGGAGGTCGGCTTTTTGATCGACGAGCTCAGCGTGCTCATGATGTGCGTGGTGACGTTCGTGTCGTTTTGCGTGCACGTCTACACGATCGGCTACATGCACGAGGACCCCGGTTACCAGCGTTTCTTCGCCTACATCTCGCTCTTCACCTTTGCGATGCTGATGCTCGTGATGTCGAACAACTTCATGCAGTTGTTCTTCGGCTGGGAGGCCGTGGGCGTGGTGTCATACCTGCTGATCGGGTTTTGGTATACGAAGCCGAGTGCGATCTTCGCCAATCTGAAGGCGTTTTTGGTCAACCGAGTGGGCGACTTCGGTTTCGTGCTCGGCATCGCGGCGGTGGTCTACTACACCGGTTCGCTCGATTACCGCGATGCCTTCGCCGCGGCACCGCAGCTCGCGCAAACTGGCTATGCACTCACGAGCTCGCTCGAAGTCTCGGCGATCACCCTGATTTGCATCTGCCTTTTTATCGGTGCGATGGGCAAGTCGGCGCAGGTGCCGCTGCACGTGTGGCTGCCCGACTCGATGGAGGGCCCGACGCCGATCTCCGCGCTCATCCACGCGGCGACCATGGTCACGGCGGGCATCTTCATGGTGGCGCGCTTCTCGCCACTTTTCGAACATTCCGAGGCCGCTTTGTCGTTCGTGCTGGTGGTCGGGGGAACCACGGCGCTTTTCATGGGCTTTCTCGGCATCGTCAACAACGACATCAAGCGGGTGGTGGCTTACTCGACGCTCTCGCAACTGGGGTACATGACGGTCGCGCTCGGTGCATCGGCTTACGGCGCAGCGATCTTCCACCTCATGACTCATGCCTTTTTCAAGGCGCTGCTTTTCCTTGCGGCGGGTTCGGTGATCATCGGCATGCACCACGAGCAGGACATGCGCAAGATGGGCGGGCTCGGCAAGCTCATGCCGATCACCGCCGTCACGTGTTGGATCGGTGCGTTGGCGCTCATCGGCACGCCGTTTCTGTCAGGGTTCTATTCCAAAGATTTCATCATCGAAGCGGTTCACGAGTCGACGCGCTGGGGTGCCACGTATGCGTATTGGTGCGTGTTGCTCGGCGTGTTTGTGACGGCGTTCTATACCTTCCGCATGGTTTTCATGACTTTCCACGGCAAGCCGCGTTGGCACGATGCAGACCCGCACGGCGAGGATGGTCACGGACACGGCGACCACGATCATCACGGCCATGGCGGTGGGACGCCACACGAGAGCCCCTGGGTGGTCACCCTGCCTCTGGTGCTGCTTGCCATTCCATCGCTCGCCATCGGCTATTTGACCGTCGAACCCGTGCTGTTCGGTGGCTACTTCGGCCAGGCGATTCAGGTTCTCGAGGTCAACGACGTGCTCGCAGAACTCGCCGGTCATTTCCACGATCCGGCGTCCTTCGCGCTTTCGGCAGTCGGGCACCCGCCGCTCTGGCTCGCGCTCTCGGGCGTGGTGGCCGCCTGGTATCTCTACCTGAAGAATCCGGCGATGAGCGATCGCTTGGCCGCGTTCTTCGCGCCACTGAGGCGCGTGCTCGACAACAAATATTACTTCGACTGGGTGAACGAAAACGTTTTTGCCGCCGGCAGCCGCGCCTTGGGTCGCCTTTTCTGGAAGGCAGGCGATCAAGCGCTCATCGACGGCGCGCTCGTCAACGGTTCCGCCAATCTCGTCGGTTCGCTGGCGGGGGCCGTCCGTCGGGTGCAGACGGGCTATCTCTACTCTTACGCGTTCTGGATGATGATCGGGCTCGCGGGTCTGCTCGCGTGGTTCCTGCTTCTATCCTGATCGATCGGCAAGGCGCAGCACGAGAACAATGATGCAGGCAGGTTTGCTCTCTACTCTGATCTGGCTACCGATAGTGGGTGGTGTGCTCGTGCTCGCGCTCGGCGACTCGCGCATTGCGCTTGCGCGTTGGGTAGCCTTGGCGACGGCGGTCGCAAGCTTCCTGCTGTCCCTGCCGCTCTACATGGGCTTCGACACGAGCACTGCGGCTTTCCAGTTCGTCGAGCAGATGCCGTGGATCCCGGCATTCAACGCAAGCTATCACCTGGGCGTTGATGGCATTGCGTTGCCGCTCGTGCTGCTGACGACCTTCGTCACCATACCGGTCGTGATCGCGGGCTGGACGGTGATCGAGAAGCGACCCGCCCAATACTTTGCCGCCTTTTTGATCATGGAAGGATTGATGGTCGGCGTGTTCTCGGCGCTCGACGCGTTGCTCTTCTATTTTTTCTGGGAGGCGATGCTGATTCCGATGTTTCTCATCATCGGCATTTGGGGTGGGCCGCGTCGTGTTTACGCGACGCTCAAATTTTTCCTTTATACCTTCCTCGGCTCCGTGTTCATGCTGGTCGCGCTCATCTACATGTACCTGCAGGCAGGCAGCTACGACATCGTCGCCCTGCAGGAACTACCACTTGGTTTCGACGAGCAATTCTGGATCTTCCTCGCTTTCTTTGCCGCCTTCGCCGTGAAGATTCCGATGTTCCCGGTGCACACGTGGTTGCCGGATGCCCACGTCGAAGCGCCGACCGGCGGTTCCGTCGTGCTGGCCGCGATCATGTTGAAGATGGGCGGCTACGGTTTTCTACGCTTTGCGTTGCCGATTGCGCCCGATGCCGCGCGGGAACTCGACACCCTCGTGATTGCGCTCTCTCTCGTAGCCGTCGTGTACATCGGTTTCGTGGCGCTCGTGCAAACCGACATGAAGAAGCTGATCGCATATTCCTCTATTGCACACATGGGGTTCGTGACGCTCGGCTGTTTTCTGGCCTTCGATATCGCGACCGGAACGGGGTCGCTCGCCGGAGCGGGGATGGGGATCGACGGAGCGATGGTGCAGATGGTGTCGCACGGCCTGATCTCGGCGGCCATGTTTCTTTGTGTCGGCGTGATGTACGACCGCTTGCACAGTCGCGAGATCAGTGCCTACGGTGGCGTCATCAATCGCATGCCGATGTTCGGAGCCTTCATGGTGCTGTTCGCGATGGCGAACTCCGGTCTGCCGGGTACCTCCGGGTTCGTCGGCGAATTTCTGGTGATCATCGCGAGCTTCAAGGCCAATTTCTGGTACGCGTTCCTCGCGGCGACGACGCTCATTTTAGGCGCCGCCTACACGCTGTGGCTCGTCAAACGCGTCATTTTCGGTCCGGTGGGTAATGTCCACGTGGCCACGCTCGAAGACCTGAATGGTCGCGAATTCTTCGTGCTTGCCGTGCTTGCGGCGGGCGTCTTGCTGCTCGGCCTATGGCCGGCGCCTCTGCTCGAGGTGATGCAGCCTTCGGTTCAGCACCTCGTCGAGCAGATCGTCACGAGCAAACTGCCCTGACTCACGGCGACCCCGACATGACACCAACCCTCTCAATTGCCTCGCTCGCCCCCGCGCTGCCGGAGATCTACCTTGCGGCGGCGATCTGCCTCGTGCTGCTCGTCGACGTGTTCGCCGGGGCCGCCGCCCGCCGGGTGACGCCCACCTTGACCTTGCTCGTGATCGGCGTCGGTGCAGCGCTGACCTTGCAGTACGCGCAGGTGGAGAAGGCGATGACGCTGTTCTCCGGCATGTACGTGGCTGATCCGCTCGCCACCTTGCTGAAGCTGCTCACCATGCTTTTCGTGGCGATCGCGTTGTTGTATTCGAGGCATTTTCTCGAGACGCGAGGTCTTTTGAAGGGCGAGTACTACGTACTCGCCTTGACGGCGATGCTCGGCATTTTCGTGATCGTCTCGGCCGGAAGTTTGCTCACTCTCTACATCGGCATCGAGTTGCTGTCTTTGTCGCTCTACGCGCTCGTCGCTTTCGATCGCGACTCCGGGGTCGCTGCCGAGTCGGCGATGAAGTATTTCGTGCTGGGCGCCATCGCCTCGGGTTGCCTGCTCTATGGCATGTCGCTCGTCTACGGCCTTACGGGCACGCTGTTACTCAATGAAATTGCGACCGCCCTGCAAGGTCCGCCGAGTCTCGGTCTCATCATGGGCGTGGTGTTTCTGGTGGTGGGTGTTGCCTTCAAGTTCGGCGGCGTCCCGTTCCACATGTGGGTACCGGACGTTTACCACGGTGCTCCGACCTCGGTGACGCTGCTCGTCGCGACTGCGCCGAAGATCGCCTCGTTCGCACTCGCGTTCCGGCTGCTCGCGGAAGGGCTCGGTAACACGGCCGACACCTGGATACAGATGGTCACGATCGTCGCAGTGCTCTCCGCACTGCTCGGCAATGTCATCGCGGTCGCTCAGACCAATCTCAAGCGCATGCTGGCGTACTCCGCCATCGGCAATGTGGGCTTCATCCTCTTCGGGTTCGTCGCGGGTACGGAGCAGGGCTACGAAGCCTCGCTGTATTACACGGTGGTCTACGTGCTCATGGCACTCGGCGCCTTCGGCGCGATGCTGCTGGCGAGTGCTCGCGGCTTCGAGGCGGACGAAATCGAGCACTACAAGGGTTTGCACGCGCGCGACCCGTTTCTGGCTTTGATCCTGATGGCCTTGATGTTCTCGTTCGCCGGCGTGCCGCCGTTGGTCGGCTTCTGGGCGAAGTTGCAGATCTTCCAGGCGCTCTGGGAATCGGGGCACCTTGCGCTGGTGGTGTTCGCTGCGGCGGTCTCGGTGATCGGTCTTTTCTATTACCTGCGTATCGTCAAGACCCTCTATTTCGACTCGCCGGGTGATTTGCCCGTGCCTGAGCGGCACGGCGCTGTGCGGCTCGCGCTCGGGCTCAATGCGCTGGCGGTAGTGTTGCTCGGGTTATTTCCGCAGACGCTCATCGAGCTTTGCGTACAAGCTCTCGGGTGATCTAAACCCGCATGAAGCGCATCGCGGGCACCGGCGCTTTATTCATCGGGGTGGCGCTGTCGCTGTTGCCCGGCGCGGCGCGCAGCGAAATGGCGGCTGCCGACATCGTGTTCCTCGACGGCGCCGTCTATACGTTGGATGCTGCGCGGCGCTGGGCGAGTGCGGTGGCAGTGCGCGACGGAAGGATCGTCTACGTCGGCACGGATGCCGAGGCAAGACAGTTCGTCGCGCCACGCACTCGCGTCATCGACCTCGATGGTCGAATGTTGTTACCGGCGTTTCAGGACTCGCACGCTCACGCGTCGCTCGTGCCGAACACGGCCAATGAATTGAATCTCGATGGACTGAGAGACCGCGAGGCGATCTTTGCGCGTATTCGCGAGTTCGCTGCGGCGCATCCGCAGAGGAGTTGGATCGTGGGTGTGGGTTGGGACGAGGCAGCTTTTCTGCCCGGCGGACGACCCACGCGCCAGATGCTCGACGCGATCGTCGCCGATCGCCCGGTGTTTCTGGTCAATAATTCGCGGCATCAGGCTTGGGTGAATTCCATCGCGCTCGATACGGCCGGCGTCACCCGCGCGACGCCGAATCCGAAGAACGGCGAGATCGTGCGCGAGGCGAGCGGTGAGCCTAGCGGCAATCTGCAAGAGACCGCGATGGAGCTGGTGGCCAGCAAGGTTCCGCCGCGTACGCTCGCGGAGCGTGCCGAAGATATTCTTTCGGCACTCCGGCAGATGAACGCGCAGGGGATCACCGCGATGGTCGAGGCCGCCGCTGATCCGGCGACCATCGCCGCCTACGAATCGTTGCTTGAGAGTGGTCGGCTCACGACCCGTGTCCGTCTCTGCCAACGGTTCGATCCGAGCAATGTGGATGACGAGGCGCAAATACGTCGTTTCGTCGACGCGCGCACGCGTATTTCACGGCGCGGTCGAGACGGCTCGCTCGACGCCGACTGCGTGAAGATCGTGCTCGACGGTGGTTACGGTTCGCGTTCGGTCGCGTTGCTGAAGCCTTACGCGATCCCGGGGCTGGGCACGGGCACGCTGTTCGTCGAACCTGCGCGCCTCAATGCGCTCGTCACCAAGCTCGATGCGCTGGGTTTTCAGGTGCACGTGCATGCCATTGGCGATCGTACCGTCCGTGCGGCACTCGATGCGGTGCAGAACGCACGGCAGGCCAATCCGGGCCGTCGTCGCCCGCATACGCTCGCGCACCTCTCGTTGGTCGATGGCGCGGATGCACCGCGTTTTCGCCAACTCAACGTGATGCCGAACATGACGCCGATCTGGAGTCGTCCCGATCCCTGGCAGACGGTGTTCGCCGTGGAGATGTTCGGTCGTGAGCGCGCCGACACGTCCTATCGCACGCGCAGTTTGGCCGAGGATGGTGCCGAGCTGGTCTGGGGCTCCGACTGGCCCGTCACGGGCGTCGAGACGCTCGCCGGAATCGAGACCGCCGTTACGCATCGGTATCCGGGCGGTCGCGATCCCAACGGCCGCGAAGATCGGGCGTGGAATCCTGAGCAGAGGTTGTCGCTCGATCGCGCGCTGGCCGCCTACACCGCAACTAGCGCCGCGCTGCTCGGCGATGGCGCGCGTCGTGGATCGATCGAGGTGGGCAAGGACGCCGATCTCGTGGTGCTGGGGCGTAATCTGTTTGACACGCCACCCGCAGAGATTCACGCGGTTCCGGTCGAGTTGACCTTGCGTCAGGGCAGGGTGCTTTGGTCGACGGCGACCGCAGAAACGCGGCCCAAGTTGTAGTCCTCGGCAGCGCCCCGTATACTCCGCGCCCCAACTGGTGCGGGGTGGAGCAGTCTGGCAGCTCGTCGGGCTCATAACCCGAAGGTCGTAGGTTCAAAT
>RGYP01000390.1 GCA_010031985.1 Gammaproteobacteria bacterium | reverse complement strand
GCCTCAAAGGCGGACTCTTCGACGCACACGAAGGTTACGTCGATGCCCACGGCACGACACACGCGTTCGCGATCGCCGCTCGCAAGCGTGGCGCGGAAATCATCCTGCGCAATCGCGTGCTCGACTTGCAGCAGCGAGCCGATGGCAGCTGGGACGTCATCACCGAAAAAGGCAAAACCCATGCCCTGCATGTGGTCAATGCCGCAGGTCTTTGGGCGCGGCGCGTGGGACGGATGGTCGGCGTCGAGCTGCCCGTGGTTCCGATGTCGCATCACTACCTCGTGACCGATGACGTACCGCTGCTCGCGTCACTGGATCGCGAGTTCGTCTCGGTGACCGATCTCGAGGGCTTCACTTATCTGCAGCCGCTCGGCAAGGGCGCGCTGCTCGGCGTCTACGAGCGCAACCCGCAGCACTGGAGCCCGGAAGGCGCCGCGTGGGACTACGGCATGGACCTGCTGCCTCCAGACGTGGAGCGCATCCTGCCCGAACTCGAAATAGGCTATGCGCGATTCCCGGCGCTCGCCGAAGTCGGCATCAAGCGCTGGGTCAACGGCGCCTTCACCTTCACCCCCGATGGCAACCCGCTCGTCGGCCCCGTTCCAGGCAAGCGGAATTATTGGGTCGCCTGCGGGTGCATGGGTGGTTTTTCGCAGGGCGGCGCCATCGGGCTCACACTCGCCCAATGGATGATCGACGGCGACCCGGGTCACGATATCTTTGGCATGGATGTCGCTCGCTATGGCGCTTTTGCGGCACAAGAGACCTATCTGCGCGACATGACCCGGCAGTTCTATGCACGCCGATTCGTGATCTCGTACCCGAACGAAGAACTGCCGGCAGGCCGTCCATTGAAGATCTCGGCCGTGCATGACCGGCTCGCGGCAGACGGCGCACGCTTCGGCGTCAGCTGGGGCATGGAGACACCGCAATACTTTGCACCGCAGCGCGACGACTTCGTCGAGAAGCTCACCATGCGCCGCTCGAACGCACACGATTTCGTCGGTGACGAGGTTCGCGCCACGCGTACCGCCGCAGGCATGTTCGATGCCTCCACCTATGCGCGCTACGAAGTCAGCGGTCCGGGCGTCGAAGCCTGGCTCGATCGCCTGCTCTCGTCGCGACTGCCGACACAGGGCCGCGTGCGTCTTGCGCCCATGCTCGGTCACGGGGGCAAACTCATGGGTGACTTGACCGTCAGTCGCCTTGCGGCAGATCGCTTTTGGCTGATCGGCTCGTATTATTTGCAGGAGTGGCATGGCCGCTGGTTCCACGACCTGCTGCCCAACAATGGCGTCACGCTCAAAAATCTTTCTGACAGTTGGTCGGGGTTCGCACTTTCCGGTCCCCTCTCGAGAGAGATCCTGCAACCACTACTCGAGCGCGATCTATCGAACACCGCTTTTCCGTTTTTATCATGCGCCGAAATCGATCTCGGATTCTCCAAAGCGGTGCTCGCGCGGCTCTCGCTCACCGGCGAACTCGGCTACGAGATCTACGTACCCGCGCCGTCGCAGCCCGCGCTCTGCGACGCCCTCATGCGCCACGGGCGAGATTTGGGCTTGCGGCACATCGGCAATCGCGCACTGGACTCTTTGCGACTCGAAAAGAGTTTCGGCATCTGGTCGACCGAATTCACCCAGTCGATCACCCCGGGCATGTGCGGACTCGACCGGCATGTCGCCTTCGACAAGGGCGATTTCATTGGTCGTGAGGGAGCGCTGCGCGAACGAGACACTCCTGCTTCGCGCGTGCTCGTCACGCTTGCCATCGGAGCCTCGCCAGACAAGGCCCAGACCG
>RGYP01000389.1 GCA_010031985.1 Gammaproteobacteria bacterium | reverse complement strand
CGGGCGTCGGCATTTGGTACGACATGCGCTTGAACTCGGGCGCTTCCATCTCATCGTCGCGCACGCGACGGATCGAATACTCGGGCGTGTCGATGTTGAGATTGGGCACGATCAACAATTCGACGTCGCTTTTGTCCTCGAGCGTACGCAGCCACTCGCGCTTTTCGTTGATGAGATAGGTCGCTACCTCGACCGGAACTTCGGCAATGACCTTGGAGGTCCGGTCTTTGCGCGCCTCTTCACCAATGAGACGCAGGATGGCGAGCGCCATCGATTCGACCGTGCGGATGCTGCCGATTCCCTGACAGCGCGGACAAACCTCGTGACTCGAGTCGCTGAGCGAGGGTCGCAGGCGCTGCCGCGACATCTCGAGCAAACCGAAACGCGACAGCCGACCGATTTGGATGCGCGCACGATCCATTTTCATCGCTTCGCGAAGGCGATCTTCGACGGCGCGCTGATTGCGCGGCTCTTCCATGTCGATGAAATCGATGACGATCAGGCCGCCGATGTCGCGGATCCGCAGCTGGCGAGCGATTTCGTCGGCCGCCTCGAGATTGGTATTGGTGGCCGTGGTTTCGATGTCGCCGCCGCGCGTGGCGCGCGCCGAGTTGATGTCGATCGAGACCAGCGCTTCGGTGTAATCGATGACGATCGAACCACCCGAGGGCAGTTGCACCTTGTGCGCGTAGGCCGACTCGATCTGGCTTTCGATTTGGTAACGGGTGAAGAGCGGGATGTCGTCGGTGTACATCTTCAACCGGCGACCGCCCTCGGCCGGCATGAAGCGCTGCATGTATTCGGCTGCGATCGTGTGCGCGTTCGGCTCGTCGACCAGCACTTCGCCGATATCATCCGAAAAATAGTCGCGCAATGCGCGCGTGACCGGATCGCTCTCGCGATACACGAGGAACGGTGAGGGGCGCGAGAGCACGGCCTTGACGATCTCGTCCCACTGGATCTTGAGATTGTCGAGGTCCCATTGCAGCTCTTCGGTGGCGCGGCCGAGCCCTGCGGTGCGCACGATCGCGCCCATGCCCTGCGGGATGACGAGCGCATCCATGATGCTCTTCATCTGGTCGCGCTCTTCGCCCTCGATGCGACGGCTGACGCCACCCGCCCGCGGGTTGTTGGGCATCAGTACCAGGAAGCGACCGGCGAGCGAGATGTACGTGGTGAGCGCAGCGCCTTTGTTGCCGCGCTCTTCCTTTTCGACCTGCACGACGATGTCCTGGCCTTCTTGCAGGATCTCGCGCATGTTGATGCGCCCGCCGGACGGGTTCTTGAGGAAATACTCACGCGAGATTTCCTTCAGCGGCAGAAAGCCGTGGCGTTCGGCGCCGTAGTCGATGAAGCAGGCTTCGAGCGAGGGCTCGATGCGGGCGATACGCCCCTTGTAGATGTTCGACTTTTTTTGTTCGCGAGACGGAAGCTCGATCGACAGGTCGTAAAGCTTTTGTCCGTCAACCAGAGCGACGCGCAGTTCTTCCTGCTGCGTCGCGTTTACCAACATTCTTTTCATGGGCCCCTAAACTCCTGATGGGGGCCGACAGTGTTCCGGGGGTCGTCCGCTGGGACACCGCAACGCGCCGGGCAAGAAACCGCGGGCGTGCGGGCAGAACCAATGCATCGTGGTGGTGCATGAACAGAGTGACGAGGAAATAAAGCACGTTACGTCTGTCTTTTTGGTCTCTGGCAACCGAAGGCGCGTCGAACGACGCTGCGACTGTCGGCCGGATTCGATGGCCTCGTTGCCGAGGACCAACTAACATGCGACGCCCGCTTCGGGCGCCGCGCTAAT
>RGYP01000388.1 GCA_010031985.1 Gammaproteobacteria bacterium | reverse complement strand
CAGCAGTCGCTCGCAGTGTCGCCGGGTCTGTTGCCACGCGATGTGGCGCAGCCGAAGATCACGCACCTCATCTGCCGGCTCGACCACCTTTTTCCGAAGTTGTTCGATGTCATGCACCCGCTCATCCGTGCGAGCACGAATGTTGCCGCCGAGTTGCGAGTTCGCGCGAAGCATCGCGTGGCGCTCGGTCAGCCATGGCACAAGAACACCACAGAGGTAGCCGAGGAAGACTCCCGCAAGAGGAAGCACGATCACCCACAGGCGTCCAGTTCCCATCAGCGCTCCAAGCTTCTGCGCGAACCAAGAAACCGAGAGCCATGTCGCCAGGGCGCAGCTGAGTGCCACCATGCCCCACGAAAGACGTCGCGAAACAGGCATGAAGCGTTCGTCGGCGAGATCTCGCAGTTCCGGCAGGTATCTACGGATGAATTTGCCCTCGGGATCGTGTTCGATCGATTGCTTGACCGGGTTGTACATGCGCACGGCGTTGATGCCGGTGACCCCGGACTGCATCTGAAACTGGCTGTAGTGGATGCCGGGCTCGTAATCGGTGAATAGCCGCGCGAGCACCGGCGCCGTGCGTCGCCAATCGAGCCACAAGTGATAGCTGGCGAATGACACCAGCAGGGCGCGCATGCGAAAGGTGATCCAACCGTTCGCCTGCAAGGAGCGCATGCAGGCATCGATCAGCGGATAGCCGGTGCGTCCTTCGCACCACGCATCAAAAAAATCGGCTCGAAATTCATTCTCGCGCATGCCCTCGAACGCCGGGTGCATGCAGCGAAACTCGATCTCGGGCTGCTGTTCGAGCTTTTGAACGAAATGGCAACGCCACGCGAGTCGCGATCGGAAGGCCTGCAACTGCCGCGCCCAATCGGCGCTGCCCGGGTTGGGCTCATCGGCGAGCAGCGCTTGGCGTGCGGCCGCTGCCCGATCGATCTCGCGCACCGACAACGTGCCGTAGGCAATGTGGGCGCTCAGACGCGAGCAGTGGCGGGCCGAGATCCCGGGCTTGGAGATGGTCCGCATGTAACGACTGGAGCGTGATTGCAAAAAACTCTCGAGTACCGCAAAGCCCTCACGCCGTCCGCCGGCTTGCACGTGACCGGTCGGTGACAGAGTCGAGATGGGTTCTTCGAGCGCCGCCCGGCTCTGCGCGTGGGTGGTCTCGTCGTTCGCCATCGTCGAGAAACGGACGGGGGTCGGGGCCGGCGCGATGGGTGCCCGCATCACTGCGTTGCGAGCCGCGGCCCAGCCGTCGCGGTTTCGCAGACGTCGAACGACGCCGTTCGCCGCAAGTTCGTGCCACGACATGCCCTCCGCGCGACACCAGGAGGCGACTCTGCGATCGCGCTCGAATGTCCAGGCGTTGCCGGTCTCTTCGTGTGACCAAAGTTCAAAGCTTCCGAGCCGTGTTTTGAGCCGACCCAGAACCTCGAGGATTTCGCCGCGCTCGACGTGCAGCGCGCCGCCGAGCGCTCGCAGGGCGTCTTGCAGGTCGCGGAGTGAACTTTGGATGAAGTGCCAGTGTCGGAAGGAGCTGTCGGGTTGCAGCCAGAGCGCGGGTTCGACGACGTACACGGGCAGCACCGGGCCTCGTGCGGCGGCGGCAAGCAGCGGTGCGTGGTCGTGGATGCGCAGGTCGCGCTTGAACCAGACAACTTGCGGGTGCATGGGGTCGCGATTGTCCACGGTTGCGCCCCGACTTGAAACCGCGTCGAGTTTCGCGTGGCCGGTCCACGTGACACTGTCGTAGACTCGGCGCAGCAAACCGGGGCAGGGGGTCGATCATGTTGGGTTTGATGCAAGATCAACCGCTGTTGATTTCGC
>RGYP01000387.1 GCA_010031985.1 Gammaproteobacteria bacterium | reverse complement strand
GTCGGTTTGCCCGACGGTGTGGACGACGATGCCTATCTTGGCGCCTTGCAAGCCCACTTGCTGATACTGCCGACGAGCGGATGTTTGAGGTTGTCGTATTCCGACTCGGCCTCGGTCCACGAGTCCGGCAGTCGCGCAACCAGTACCAGCACCGGCGAACACGCGTGAAAAGCCGTGGCGATCCCGTTGATGGCGTTCGGCATGCCCTGATCGGCGATGATGAGCGCAACGCCGAGACGACCCGTGACCCGTGCGTAGCCGTCGGCGGCACTAACGCAACCGGATTCATGTCGATGGCCGATGATGCGAAAGCCGTCACGCTCCAAGGCCTCGAGCAGGAAAGTGTGCGAGGCACCCGCGAGCGAGAAGACGGTGCGAATGCCGTAGCGTGCCAGCGCCCGGCTGACTACCATTCCGCCGGTGAGCGACTGGTGCATCGTATCCCCCTGAGACGTCGTTAGTTCTAGCCGATTCGGACCCAACTTGAAAGTCAGTCACCATCCGGACTATCACCTGCCCCTGCCCGAGGGTCACCCGTTTCCGATGGTGAAATACACCCTCGTCTACGATCGGCTGCGCGCCGCCGGCCTCTTGCCGGCCGAGCGCATCATGCTGCCCGACGAGGCCACACGCGTCGATCTCGAACGCGTGCACACCCGCGAATATCTTGATCGCCTGTTTGGTATCGGACTGAGCGCACCAGAGCAGCGCGCACTCGGTGTGCCGTGGTCACCGCGTTTGCTGCGCCGCTCGCGACTTGCGGTGCAGGGCACCTTGCTCGCCGCACGCGCCGCACTCGAGGATGGCCGCGCCGGTAATCTCGCCGGTGGCACGCACCACGCCTTTGCCGATCACGGCGAAGGGTTTTGCGTGCTCAACGACGTCGCCATCGCCATCCGTCGATTGCAGGCCGATGGTCGTCTCGAACGAGCGCTCGTGGTCGATCTCGACGTACACCAGGGAAACGGCACGGCTGCAATCTTTGAGGGTGACGAGTCGGTATTCACGTTCTCGATTCACGGTGAGAGAAATTATCCGGCACGCAAGATGCGCTCGACGCTCGACGTCGGTTTGCCCGACGGTGTGGACGACGATGCCTATCTTGGCGCCTTGCAAGCCCACTTGCCGGTACTGACCAAAGATTTTCGCCCGGACATCGTATTTTATCTCGCCGGGGTCGATGTGGCCGAAGGCGATCGTTACGGCAAGTTTCGTCTATCCGAGGCCGGCATTCGCGCACGCGAGCGCTGTGTGCTCGATTGGACTCGCAAGCTCGGAGTGCCGCTGGTGATCACGCTGGCAGGTGGCTACTCACCCAATGCCGTACAAACCGCGATACTGCACAGTATCGTTTTCGAAGAGGCGATCAATTCATGAGTCGGGCGCCCTCGAAACCGCCGCGACCGCGTCTGATGCAGCGTTTTTTGCGCTTCATGTCCGATCGTCGCATCTTGTCCGATGCGCGCATGCTCGAGTTTTACCCGCCGTTCTGGTTCATGCGCATCAAGGTGCTGGAGATGGATCGGGAGTGGCGTCGCGTGCGCATTCGGTTGCCGCTGAATGCGATTTCGCGCAATCCGGGCGGCGTGATGTTCGGCGGCTATCAGGCGGCACTCGCCGATCCGATCGCGGCACTCGCCTGCGCCCGGGTGTTTCCCGGGTATTCGGTATGGACCCGCGGACTCACCGTCGACTTCGAGCACGGCGGCAGCACCGATCTCGAGTTGCGGTTCGAATTTCCGGCGACGCTCGAGCGCGAAATCCGCGCAGCGCTCGCCCGTGACCATCGAGCCACACCCTCGTTCGAATATGGTTTTTATTTGAGCGACGGGACGCGCTGC
>RGYP01000386.1 GCA_010031985.1 Gammaproteobacteria bacterium | reverse complement strand
GGGGTTTCGCTCGAGGCCGGCAACGTCTGGAACGAGCGCAGCGAGATCGGCTTCGATTCCGCACTCAAGCAGGGCAGCGTTTTCTTTGGTTTCGATACGCTGCTCGGACCGGTCTACCTCGGTTCGGGCTTTGGCGAGGGTGGCGAGAACACGTTCTATCTGTTCCTCGGCCGAACGTTCTAGCCGTCGCGCGAAGTCTGGCGGTCGCGTTCAGTCGCGGCGGCGCGAGGCGAGGTTCACCACCTTTTCGTAGTTGAGCGCGGGGCGATCGCCCGGCCGCGAATATTCGTGCTTGCGGCTCATCTCGACCAGCGCGGCATCGCGTTCTAGCACGGTTTCGAACCAGTGCGTGCGACTCCAGTCGGCACCGAGCAGCTTGCGAAAGGGGTCGCCGGCGCGCAGCGAGACGCGGACGCCGTAGGGCTTGGGCGCGGCGCTTTCCGGCTCGCGCAAATTATGGCTGTGACAGGTGCTCATGGCAGCGAAGGGTACGCAGGCGGCGCGGCGATCACAACCCGAGGGGTGCTTGAAGCGGCAGCGCGAGCACCGCAAAATTCACCCATGTCACTCTTTCGTCGCAAAGTCGAACTCGTCGGCGCTGCCGAGGCCCTTCCGGGTCGCAGCACGCCCTTGCCGATCACCGATCGGCACTTCGTCAACGGTGCCGCACTCAAGCCGCCATTCCCTGCGGGCGCGGTCGAAGCCGTGTTCGGCATGGGTTGTTTCTGGGGTGCCGAGCGGCTCTTTTGGAAGATCCCGGGCGTCGTGTCGACGTCGGTGGGTTATGCCGGCGGCTACACGCAGCACCCCACCTACGAAGAAGTCTGCAGCGGACGCACCGGTCATGTCGAAGTCGTGCGCGTGATCTTTGACCCGGCCAAGGTGTCGTACGCGGCGCTCTTGCAGGCGTTCTGGGAGCGTCACGATCCGACGCAAGGCATGCGCCAGGGCAACGATATCGGCACCCAGTACCGCTCGGTCATCTACTGCAGCAGCGAAGGGCAACTCGCCGAGGCACTCGCCAGCGGCGATCGGTATCAGGCAGGTTTGCAGGCCGGTGGCTTCGGTGCCATCACCACCGACATCCGACTCGCGCCCGAATTCTTTTACGCCGAGGACTACCATCAGCAGTACCTCGCCAAAAATCCGGATGGCTACTGTGGGCTCGGTGGCACCGGGGTTCGTTGCGCAGTTTGATTTTTCGGGGTCTGATTTTTCTGGCCCTGATACCTTGACCGCGCGGCAGGAGTGCCGCGACTCGCGTAGAGTGGCCGGGCCATGATCGTCGACCCGCTTGCGCAAATACTGCTTCTGCTCGCCGCTGCCGTGCTCGTGGTTGCGGCCGCACGTCGCGTTGGTCTGCCGGCGATTCTCGGTTATTTGATCGTCGGGACGATCTTCGGGCCCTTCGCGCTCGGGCTCATGGACGAGACCGAGACCACCCGTCTGCTGGCCGAACTCGGCGTGGTATTCCTGCTGTTCACGCTCGGGCTCGAGTTTTCCTGGCCGCGCATGGTGGCCATGCGTCGCGAAGTGTTTGGCGTCGGCAGTGCGCAGATGCTCTTCACGGCGGGCGTCGGCTCCCTCGTATTTTGGGTCTTGGGTGTCGAGCCGCTCGCGGCGATCGCTCTCGGTGGCGCGATCGCGGTCAGTTCGACGGCGATCATCATTCAACAACTCACCGAGCAGTCCGAGATCAACCGCACGCACGGTCGCGTCGCCTTCAGCGTGCTGCTGTTCCAGGATCTCGCCTTCGTGCCGTTTCTCGTGCTCGCGGGGGCGCTCGCCGCTCAACCTGCAAGCAAGACCTGCTCGGCGTGCTCGAGGGCCTCGGGACTGCCGACCAGCACCAACTCATC
>RGYP01000385.1 GCA_010031985.1 Gammaproteobacteria bacterium | reverse complement strand
GGCGATTCGCCGAGACGCACCCGCCGTACGACGTCGCGACCGAACAAACTGGCGACCCGGTCGATCTCGAAATCGGCGGGGTGTAATTCATGCAGGGCCGACAACAACTCCAGGCCGAGTCGGACCGGTCGCATCGCGCCGCGATCGGTGACGACGATGAACACGCCCTGACAGGTCTCGCCGGCGAATTTGCTGCTGCGAGGCGTGAAACTCACCGGGTAAAAACGCAGCCCCGGCAGATTCCGTCCGTTGAGTTTGGCAGCGAGTCGGCTGGCGTCGATCCACGGGGCGCCGATCCACTGAAAGGGCGTATCGGTACCGCGACCGACGGAAACGTTGGCCCCCTCGATCGTCGCGACTCCCGGATAGAGGCTCGCTGCCTGAAGATTGCGCATATTGGGAGAGGGTTCGATCCACGTGAGTCCGGTCTCGTCGAACCAACTGCGTCGATCCCAGCTTTGGACGGGTACTACGGTCAAGTTGGCGCCGATCGCTTTTTCAGCACGGACATTTTCGGCATTGAAGAGTCTCGCGAGTTCGCCGATCGTCAGGCCGTGTCGAATGGGAATCGAACGATAGGCCGTGAAGGACAATTCGTCGGCTTCGAGTTCCGGCCCCTCGACGATCGAACCCGTGATGGGGTTGACGCGGTCGAGAACCACGACTGGAAGATCTCGATCACGGGCCGCTTCCATCAGGTAAGCCATCGTCGTTGCGTAGGTGAAAAAACGCGCACCGACGTCCTGCAAGTCGACCACCAAAACGTCGATGTCTTGCAGCATCGCTGGGGTTGGACGTCGCGTATCTCCGTAGAGGGAGTGGACGGTGAGACCCGTACGGGCATCGATCGACGAGGCGACTTTCTCGTCGAGTTCTCCGCGCACGCCGTGCTCGGGGCTGAAAAGTGACACCAGCTTGAAGGTCCGGGCGGCGCGGAATAGATCGATGGTCGAGCGCCCATCGAGCGTACGTCCGGTGTGATTGGTCAAAAGTCCTACGCGCTTGTCGCGCAATAAATCGAACTCGCGGGCTTGCAGTACGTCGACACCGTTACGCACCACCGTGCCGGTGCTGATCGATGGACTGGTCGTGGGAGCCGTCACGGGTTGCCAGAGTCGCGGCTGGCCCTGTTGGGTCTGGTCTGCGGCAAGATCGGTCAAACTGGCCGCCACCATCGTTGCAATTTTTGAGCGCAGTCGCGCCGCGTCACCTCTGCCGTCGGGATGCACCCGATTGGTCAGCAGAATGACGTAGGTTTGACTCACTGGGTCGATCCAGATCGATGTCCCGGTGAAACCGGTGTGACCAAAGGATCCGATCGGAAACAGATCGCCGCGGTTCACCGAGTACTGGCTGTCGATGTCCCAGCCAAGGCCGCGTTGTACGGGGAAAGTCGCGGGCGTCGCCCGGCTCGTCATCCGCGCTACACCGAGCGGCGAGAGAACCCGGCGCCCGTCGAGTTCCCCGAGTCGCAATATCATGCGTGCGTAGCGAGCAAGATCGGCTGCGGTTGAAAATACACCGGCGTGCCCGGCGATACCGCCCATGCGTCGCGCAGTAGGATCATGAACGATGCCCCGCAGCATGAACTGATCGGTTCCCGTGCAAGGCCATCCGTAGGCCGTGCACAGCTGTGTGGGCGCAATTCGAGGCGCATCTCTTTCCGGTCGATAACCGGTGTCCCGCATCTGAAGCGGCTCGAAGATCCGTTCGGCTGCAAATTGCTGCAGCGCTCGACCGCTGATTTTGCTGACGAGCTCGCCGAGCACGATGTAGCCAATATCGCTGTACACAAAACGTTCGCCCGCGCCGGTTTGGGGCGTTTCGGCGTAAGCCCGATTCAGCGCCTCGTCATAGCCGAGCCTCGATCTCGAAGCGGACTGGCTCGG
>RGYP01000384.1 GCA_010031985.1 Gammaproteobacteria bacterium | reverse complement strand
CGGCGGCGTGCTGTATGCGGGCGGCGGCACGGCGATCCAGCGCGCCGCGGGAGTCGACGACAGCCCCGAGAACATGCTCGCCTACCTGTCGATGGAGACGCGCGGCTGCGTGACCGAGTCCACGCTGCGCCGATTTTGCGAGCAGAGCGCAGAGACCGTCGACTGGTTGACGGCCAAGGGCGTCGAGTTTCGGGCGAGCCTCTATCCCGACAAGACCTCCTATCCGCAGATCGATTACTTTCTCTATCATTCCGACAATTCTTTGTTGCCGGAATATGCGGCACGCGCCAAACCCGCTGCGCGCGGTCATCGCGGCGCCGGGCGACTCTCGCGCAAGCAGATGCTCACGGCCGTGGGGCTGGGTGGTTCGATCGTCTGGCCACTGCACGATTGGCTGCGCGATCGTGGCGCAAATTTCATGCCCTACACCGAGGCGCGTCAGCTGTTGGTCGATCGCAGCGGGCGCGTCATCGGCGCCAAACTGCTCGAACTGCCTGCAGGCGACGCGCGCGCGGAGTTCATCGCTCACCAACGCGCCGCGCAGCGACTCTACGCACTCATTCCGCCCATTCTCCCCGGGGCGCATTACCTGCTTCGCTTCGCCGTGCGACGCTTCAAGAAGGCGGCGGCCATCGAAGCGACGCGCCGGGTGGTGCGCTACGTCCGCGCACGCAAGGGGCTCTGCCTCGCAGCAGGGGGGTTCGTCTTCAACCGCCGCATGCTCGCGCATCACGCGCCCCGTTATCTCTCGGGATACCCGCTCGGTACGCCCGGGGATGATGGCAGCGGCATTCATCTCGGCCTCACGGCAGGGGGCGCCACGGATCGCATGGACAACGTGACGGCGTGGCGCTTCATCAACCCGCCGAAGGCCTGGGCAGAAGGGATCGTCGTCAATCGAGCCGGCGAGCGCATGGTCAACGAAATGGCCTATGGCGCACGGCTCGGTCACGAAATCGCCGAGAAGCATGACGGCAGGGCCTGGCTGATCCTCGATGGCGCCCTGATCGAAAAGTCGCGACAGCAGATCGCACCGGGCAAGACGCTCGCTTTCCAGCGCGATCTCGCGCGACTCAACATGATGCTCGGTCGGCGCAAGGCCAAAACTCTGGCGGCCCTGGCAAAAAAATTGGACATCGATGCTGCGGGGCTCGAGCGCACGGTCGAGCGCTACCGACAGGCCGCAGAGGGGGTCGCCGCCGATGACTTCGGCAAACCGGCCAGCGACTGCGCGACCTTGCTGCAGCCGCCTTTCATGGCGATCGACGTCGGACTGGCCGCGAAGCTCTTCCCCTGCCCGACGCTGACGCTCGGCGGACTCGTGGTCGATGAGGACACGGGCGAGGTACGCAATACCGCGGGGCAAAGTATTGCGGGCCTCTATGCGGCGGGGCGCACGGCAGTCGGGGTGAGTTCCGGGCTCTATGTCTCCGGACTATCGATCGCCGACGGAATTTTTTCGGGGCGCCGTGCGGGACTGCACGCGGCGCGTGGCGTGACTTGGCAGCGCAGCCGAAGCTGACGATACGATCAAAGATCAAACGAGGTCGACGACGATGACTCAAAGCGAGCGAATCATGCGTGGCGGACTGTTGTTCCTGCTGGCGGCGAGCGTGGCGTCCTCCATCGGTGGCCTGCCGTTCAATACCTTGCCGATCTTGCTCGGCGCGTTCGCCGATCGCCTCGCCCTCGGGCCGGCGGAACTCGGCACCCTCGGCAGCGCCTGCACCGGGGGCTATCTCATCAGTACGCTGCTCGGTCCGCTCTGGGTCGACCGAGTACCCTGGCGACTCGCGACTGGCGTCGCGGTCGCAGGAACCGCCGCAGCGCTCATGTGGAGTGCGAATTCTGCGGGCGCGCCCTATGCACCGCTCGCCGCGTTCGGTTTT
>RGYP01000383.1 GCA_010031985.1 Gammaproteobacteria bacterium | reverse complement strand
GGGCAGGGTATCGAGGCTTGGTCGCCGTGGGCGTGCCACCGCGGAATCAGCCGCGAGGGCAGCACCGACCATGGGCAGGGTGAGCCCCGCCAAAAGGAGCTCACGCCTGCCGGTCATGACGGTCAGAACCGAGCCTTGAGCGATACAAAGTACTGCTGCGGAGCACCGACAAGCAGCGTCTGCGTCGTGCCGTTTGGATCTGCATTGACGAATCCGTTTGAGCCAACGGTCGAAATATACAGTTCGTCGGTCGCATTGGTCACCGAAGCCTGCACAGTGAGATCTTTCACGAAGCCGAGGTTGGTCAAGCGGTAGCCCACTGAAGCATTGAGCAGCGTGTACGCATCGACGCTACCCTGATTCAGGAAGGTGTAGTAACGCTCACCGACATAGTTCACGTCGGCTTTCGCGAAGAAGTTGCCGTCGTCATAAGCGACCTCGCCGCGGAACATCACTTTGGGTGCGTCCGGAACGGTTTTGCCTGAAACACCTACGCGTACGCCGTTGGTGACATAGTCGTCATCGAAGGTCGAATCGTTCCAGGCTGCAGAAGCGAACAGCGACAAGTGGTTACCGAGCTTGAAATTGAGCGCGGCCTCGACGCCGTTCGTGGTCACGCCGCCCACATTGGCAAGCACCGACGGGTTACCGACGATGCCCGGTCCCTGCTGGATCGCGAGCAGTCGATCGTCGAAGCCCACATGATATGCCGTCAAAGAACCTTCGAGTGATTCGCTGCGGAATCGCCAGCCCAACTCGAAGGTGCTCGAGGTTTCGGGCTGTAGCGAATCTTTGATCGCGGCAAATCCGGCGGCCGTCGTGCTGAACGGCCCAGCCGTATTCGCGCTGACGAAGGCGCGCGCATTGCGGGCATATTGACCGAACAACTCGCTGCCCTCGGCAAGCGCGTACGCAAAGCCAATCTGCGGCAGGAAGCCTTCGGAGGCATCAATGGTGCCGCTCTTGGCCGGCCCCACGATGGTGGTCGCCGTGTTTTCCACCTTCATGCTCTTGAAGCCGAAGTTCACCTTCAAAGCGTCACTGACCGAATAAGTGTCGGCGATGTGGAACTGGGTCGTCTTGGTCTCGAACGCGTACTCCCACTGCGTCAGCAGCGGATTGGAGAGAAAACCAGTGAAATCCTGCGTCGGACCGAGGAGATTACTCTCGGGGTAAAAGCGGCGGGCTTGCTGGAAGTCGTTCTTCTCCAGCCAAACCCCGGCCTCGACGGCGTGCTCACCGAGCACCCAGTCAACCGCCATGGTCAAGCCTTTGCGATCGATGTCATATTCGGTCGTACGCACCGTCAAGGGCGCGCCTCCCGGTGTGGACACATACGGAGTTCCCCAGAGGCCCATGCCCTCGTTCTGGTGGACATACGCCTTGATATCGAAACTGAGGTCATCGCTGAAGCGCGAACGGAAACCCACATATCCCAGCTGGTCTTCGCGGATTCCCGCAGCGTCCCAATAAGCATCGTCACAGACCACGCCGTTCGAAAAACCCGAGGCGGCGCATGACACTGCAGCACGCACCGCTGCGTCCCAGTTCGGCGCAAAGTTATCCCAATTGGCGCCGCGGCGGCGAATGATGTCATACGACATATCCTGGTAATCGGCTTCGGCACGCTCGGAGCGATTGAAATAGGCGGTCAGTTCGCCGCTATCGCCGATCGGTTGCTGAACTTTGAGCGTGTACAGGCGCTGCTGTTGCTCGCCCTCGCCCTTCCATTTGTCGGTAACGCTGTCGATCGCAGCGAGGTAGGCCCGCGGACCGCCCTCACCCAAGGCGCCCGTATCCAGCACACCCATGTACCGCCGCGTCTGCTCGCTGCCCGTGGTGCCCTCGATCCTCGCGCCGAATGAATCAGCGGGATCGACGGATGAGAACC
>RGYP01000382.1 GCA_010031985.1 Gammaproteobacteria bacterium | reverse complement strand
CGCAGACGACATGACCGGAAACGCCGCGCCGCGCCCTTGCGAGGGCGCCTCCCCGGCACTCTGACTGCGTCGCTCCGCACTCGGCGGTCGCCCGAAATGGCGGCGGTAACACTTCGAAAAATGGGGCGGCGACTGAAAGCCGCAGGCGGCCGTGACTTCCATGATCGGCATCGAGGTTTGTAGCAGCAGCTCGCGCGCTCTGCGCAGCCGAATTTCCATGTAATAACGCTTCGGCACGCAGTTGAGGTAGCGCTGGAACAGCCGTTCGATCTGCCGTCGCGACAAACCCGTCTCGCGCGCGATCGCATCGAGGGCGAGCGGTCGCTCGATGTTCTCTTCCATGAGCTGAGCGACCTTCATCAGGCTGCGGTGCGTGAACCCGAGCTGCGCACGCAACGGCACGTACTGGCTGTCGTGATCGTCGCGGACGCGCTCGAGCACGAACTGCTCGGACACCTGCTGCGCGATGGAGCGGCCATGCTGTTGCTGGATCAGATTGATCATGAGATCGAGCGGCGCCGTGCCGCCCGAGCAGGTGTAGCGATCGCGATCGATGGTGAATACTTGGGTGCGGATCTCGACCAGCGGAAATTCTTCGCGCAGCGCGTGCACGTTTTCCCAATGAATGGTCGCCTTGTAGCGATTGAGCAGACCCGCCCGCGCGAGCACGTAGCCACCGGTGCACAGGGCACCCAGCGCAACACCCGACTCGGCGCGCCGACGCAACGCCTTGCTGAGCGGCGCGCTCACGGCATCGCGCACGTTGATGCCGCCGCAAACGAACAGGATGTCTACTTTGCCGAGATCTTCGAGCGCCATCGTAGGCGCCAACTGCAGACCGCTGCTCGCCGCCTGACTCTCGCCCTTCAGAGAAACGATGTGCCACTCGTAAAGCGCTCGATTGGCGACGCGATTGGCCATGCGCAGGGGCTCGAGCGCGTTTGCCAAGGCGATCAAGGAATAGTTGGGCAGAGTCAGAAACGCGTACGTTCGCTTGCCCTGAAAAACTTCGGCGTCCACTGACGAAGGAGTATGCGGCAGGCCCGGACAGGATGTCCAATTCCGGCATTTCCTCGTCGCATTTGGATCGGTGGCGGGAGCGCTCAAGGCTACACTCTCGGCATGAAAACACATGCGCGAGTAGTGGTGATCGGGGGCGGCGCGGTGGGCGTGAGCACGCTCTATCACCTCGCCAAGAAAGGCTGGTCCGACGTGGTGCTGCTCGAGCGCTCGGAGCTCACTGCGGGGTCGACTTGGCACGCCGCCGGACTGCTGCCGCTCTTCAACATGAGCTACACGGTCGGCCAGCTGCACAAATATTCGGTCGATCTCTACAAGCGCCTGCCCGCAGAAACCGGACAGGATGTCAGCTTCCATGTCACCGGCAACCTGCGCCTCGCCACCTGCCGCGATCGCATGGACGAATATCAAAAATATTGCGGCACGGCGAACACCATCGGCGTGCCGTTTGAAGTGATCACGCCGAGTCAGGTCAAAAAACTCTGGCCGCTGATCGAACTTGGCGGCACGGGCGATACGCCGCCCGTGATTGGCGCGCTTTACCATCCGGATGACGGGCACATCGCGCCTGCCGATCTCACCATGGCGCTGCGCAAGGGCGCGCGCGCGGGCGGCGCTGAAATCTATGAACAAACCGAGGTTACCGCTGCCACGCGCACGGCTTCGGGCGAATGGCGGCTGCAGACCACGCGCGGCGAGATCATCGCTGAGCATGTGGTGTGCGCCACCGGCAACTACGCGCGACAGACGGGCCGCATGTTCGGACTCAACATGCCGGCGATTCCGGTCGAACATCAATACATCGTTTACGAAGAATCACCCGAGCTCAAAGCCTATCGCACGGCCGGTGGACGCGAACTTGCGGTGCTGCGCGAATC
>RGYP01000381.1 GCA_010031985.1 Gammaproteobacteria bacterium | reverse complement strand
TCACCGGTGACCAGAATCAAAAGCGCCGATCCCGAGGGCTCCTCCAAGGTTTTGAGGAGCGCGTTGGCGGCATTACGGTTGAGTTTGTCGGCCGGCGAGATGATCGCGACCTTGCGGCCCGCGCCGTGACTCGTGAGCGCGAGCTCCGCGGCGAGCTCGCGGACTTGATCGATGCGTATTTCCTTCGAGTCTTCGATGGGCTGCAGCCGCAACAGGTCGGGTTGCTCGCCGGCCACTACGCGAGTACAGGGTACACAGGCTCCGCAGGGCTTGCTGCGCGTCGTTGCCTTGCAAAATAAACGGGCGGCCAACCAATGGGCGAGCCAATCGCCGCCGAGACCGGGCGCGATCTGGATCAGCAAGGCGTGACCGAGACGATCGCCGCGGATGGCATCGTCCAACGCGGTTTGCAGGGGCAGCAGCCATGGCAGCTGCGCCTCGAGCGCGGGCATCGCGCCGACCTTTGAGTCACCCCTCGAGTCACCCCGCGACCGCCCGTCGCTCACGATTCAAGACCTCGCAATGCCTCGACGGCCGCCGCACAGACTTCGGTCGGACTACGCGTGGCATCGAGTACCCGACAACGCCGCGGCTCGCGTCGCGCGATGTCGAGATAGCCCGCGCGTACCCGCTCAAAGAATGGACGGGCCTCGGCCTCGAAACGATCGACTGCGCCCTCCCCAGCGGCCAGACGACGCTGTCGCGCCCGCTCGAGGCCAACCTCAACCGGCAGATCGAGCAGCAAGGTGAGATCGGGCTCGAGGCCGCGATGCACGGCGCTCGTCAGCGACTCGATGAATTGGGGGTCGATGCCGCGCCCCGCACCTTGATACGCGCGCGTTGCATCGGTGAAGCGATCGCAGAGCACCCACTCGCCCCGCGCGAGCGCCGGTCGGACGAGGTTGTCGAGATGAATGGCCCGCGCCGCGAACATCAGCAACGTCTCGGTCTCGGCCGACACGTGCTCGTCACCGCGCTCAAGCACCACCCGTCGAATTTTTTCGGCGAGCGGTGTACCCCCGGGCTCGCGAGTGCTGCGTACGACGATGCCGGCAGTCGCGAGATCGCGTGCGAGCGCGGCGGCCACGGTCGATTTGCCCGCCCCTTCGATACCTTCGAGCGTGATGAAGCGACCGCGTGCGGGCGAACTCATGTGGCCGGCTCCGCTGCGGTCCGCTGGCGTTCGAGCATTCGGCGAACCGCCTGGCGATGCTCGTCGTAGGTTTTCGAGAACGCGTGGGAGCCGTCGCCCCGGCCCGTCGCCACGAAGAACAACTCGCCGGTTTCGAGCGGACGCGTGGCGGCGCGCAGCGCTTCGTCCCCCGGCAGCGCGATCGGCGTGGGCGGCAAGCCCTGGCGCGTGTACGAGTTGTACGGTGTGTCGGTGTCAAGATCTCGCGAGCGTATGTCGCCATCGTATCGATCACCGAGTCCGTAAATGACCGTGGGATCGGACTGCAGACGCATCCCGCGGCGCAGGGCGCACTCGAAAATCCGCGTCTCGTCGAGTGGTGGGCTCGAGCCTTGGATCGCACGCCTCGCGTGAAGGTCGGGCGCTACGAGATTGCGGCCGGAGCCTCGGCCATCGACATATTTCGTCAACTCGACGAGGGTCGCGTGATGCTCGAGACCCTGACGGTGATCGAGGGCACGCGCTATGCCGATCTTCGCCGTACGCTCGCCGCACACGCCGGCGTCCGACAAACCTTGCAAGGTGTCGACGATGCCGAATTGATGCGCAGGCTCGGCGATCCCGGCGTGCATCCCGAGGGACGGTTTTTTCCGGACACCTACCGTTTTGCCTCGGGCACGGCGGACATCGACATTCTGAAACTCGCACACAGGCAGCTGCGCGATCGCCTGCAGGCGGCATGGGCGGCACGCGCGCCGAACCTGCCTCTCGCCAGCGCCGACGAGGCG
>RGYP01000039.1 GCA_010031985.1 Gammaproteobacteria bacterium | reverse complement strand
CGGCTACATCCTCACCAACGCCCACGTGGTCGACGAAGCTGAAGAGGTCACCGTTCGACTCACCGATCGTCGCGAATTCATTGCCAAGATCATCGGACTCGACAAGCCGACCGATGTCGCCGTCTTGAAGATCGAAGCGCAATCCTTGCCCGTGGTGCGCATCGGTGATCCGTCGAAGTTGCGTCCCGGCGAGTGGGTGCTCGCGATCGGCTCACCGTTCGGTTTCGACAACTCCGCCACCGCCGGCATCGTCAGCGCCACGGCGCGCGGCTTGCCGGGTGGCGACAGCAACTACGTCAATTTCATCCAGACCGACGTCGCGGTAAATCCCGGCAACTCCGGCGGGCCGCTCTTCAACCTCGCGGGTGAAGTGGTCGGCATCAATTCGCAGATTTACAGCCGCTCCGGCGGTTACATGGGCATTTCTTTTGCGATTCCGATCGATGTCGCGGTCAGCGTGCGCGATCAGATCATCGCCAAAGGCCGGGTCAGCCGCGGCAAAATCGGGGTCTCCATCCAACAGGTCGACTCGACGCTCGCCGAGAGCTTCGGTCTCGATCGGCCGCGCGGCGCCTTGGTGGGCGGTGTCGAAACCGATGGGCCCGCCGACAAAGCCGGCCTGCGTCAGGGCGACATCATCCTGTCGGCCAACGGCCGCGTGATCGAGCGCTCCGAAGAGCTGCCGACGGTCATCGGTCAGATTCGACCCGGCAGCGACGTAACGCTCGAGGTTTGGCGCGATCGCGCGAAGCGCTCGGTCAAAGTTCGTGTCGGCGAGCTCGAGCCCGCAGGTCCCGTGGTCGCCGACAATCAGCGCGCCGAGCCCGAAAGCTCGGCGGATCGCCTGGGTCTCGTGGTGCGTGACCTCACCAGCGAGGAGCGCAGCCAAGGCGGTATGCGTGATGGTCGCGGCGGACGCACTCCGGTTCCCGAAGGGGTGCTGGTCGAGCGCGCGCAAGGCGCCGCGCGTGACGCCGGCGTGCAGCGCGGCGACTTCGTGCTCAACGTGAATGGTCGACCGGTCAAGACGGTCAAAGAATTTCGCGAGGCGGTCTCGAAGGCTGGCAAGGCCGTGGCGCTGCTCGTGCAGCGCGGCGGCTCGCAGATCTTCATCCCGATTCGCGGCGAGTAGGTGGGCTTTCGCAACTAGCGACCGCGTTTGACCGGCGACCGCGCGTGACTAGCACCCGCGCGCGGCGAGTCCACGGTAGGCGCGCCGCGCCAGCCCGATCAAAAGTGCAGCGAGTGGAGCGGCGACGGCGGTGACCCATATCACCCCGTCGCCGATTCGCCGCTCGTCTTGCAGCACGTAGTCGGACACCATCGACATGGCGGTCGCGCCGATACCGATGCCGGTGAGATTGATCACGAGCAGGTACAGCGCCGACGCGCGGGCGCGCAAAGGGCCGGGCGTCACGAGCTGCAGGGCTGCAGAGGCTGCAGCAAACGGGAAGCTCGAGCAGAAGAGTGTCGGTATCAGCATAGCGAGGGCCAGACGCGGGTCGTCGACGCTGAAGGTCAGGGCGACCAGCGGCGCGAGCAGTATCGCACTCATCAGCAGAACTCGAAGTTCGGCATCTTGTTTGCCCGCGGCACGCCAGCGATCGGCGAGCGTCCCGCCGGCCATGATGCCTGCGGCACCGGCGATCAGCATGATCGGTCCATAACTGAAGGCCACGTCTATCGGACCAAAACCATGGACGCGCATGAAATGCGCCGGAATCCAGAATGCGACGCCATTGAAGATCAGCGTGAGCATGGACACGCCAAACGTGTGCATCAAATAAAAGCGCCACTCCTGTCGCATCCAATGCATGACGTCGACGAAACGCGTGGCTGCCGGTACGGCGGTTTGGCGTGCCGGCTCCGGAATGCGCAGCATCCAGATCGTCACCAGCATGCCGAGCGGACCGAGAATGAGAAAAGGCAGCTGCCATGGGCGTACCTCGCCGATCAGCGGCCAGTGCATCACTTCGGCGGCAGCGATCATGGCGACGAGTGCGCCGGTGATCATCACTGCGGAACCGATGCCAAAATAAATGCCCACCGAGAACAGCGCCAACGCGCGACTGCGCTGTCGTGGCGGATAGAGGTCGGCGATCATGGAATAGGCGGTGGGCGTGAGTGCCGCCTCACCTACGCCGACACCCACCCGCGCTGCGAAAAGTCCGAGGTAGCTGGTGGCGCGACCGCAGAGTGCGGTCATCAACGACCAAAGAAATAGACCACCGGCGACAATGTTGCGTCGATTGCCGGTGTCGGCCCAGCGTCCGATGGGCCATACGCCGAGCACGGTGTAGCAGATCGCGAACGCGAGGCCGTGTAGCAGGCTCACTTCAGTGTCGCTCAGGCCGAGATCGGTGCGGATCGGTCCGACCAGCATCGAGAGAATCTGTCGGTCCACGTACGAGAAGACGTAGGCCACCATCAGGGCGATGGTCACGCGCTGCGCGACGGCAGGTGCAGGGAAGCCAGGTTCGCGAGAGGAGTTCAATCGGGAGGCGGCGCGCTCAATAATGCGCGCTCAATAGTTGGGGCCCTTGGGCAGCGCTTGCCCGTAGGGTGCGAGTTCGGGCGGCAGGATCGGTCGATGTGGCGGATCCCAGGTAAACGGTTTTTTGACGGTATCGAAGGTGTTCACCAGCGGGCCATTCACGGTGCGCACGAAGAGGTTGTAGCCGGTGTCGGTGCCTGCGGGTCCGTGATACTCGTTCTCGCGCCACCAGCAGTAGCCACCGCGTTGCATGCGACCGAGATCGCCCCAGACGTAATCGCCCTCGATCGTGTACAACTCCTCGACCATGGGATGCGTCCACTGCGGTTTCGCCATGCCCGGCGGCACGCGATGCGGCGGCGAGCAATAGAGAAACGAGGTTTCGCCGGTATCGGGGTCGGTGCGCAGAGGCTTGATGGCAACGCCCTTGGAGAGTTGCGGATCGACGAGGCCCGGGTCCCAGTCCATCGCGAGCGGATTCACATGTTCGACGAGCCGCCGCTCGTCGAAGCCCGGTGAGCGACCGTTGCCGAGCATCGGCTCGCCGTAGAGCATCGTCAGTAACACCGCGCCGTGCGGGCTCGAGGCCCGTTCGCGGGTGTAGCCGGCAGGCAGAAACCCGTAGTGGTGTTGTTCGTAGGATCGCCCATTGACGACGATGCAGCCCTCGAGCACCAAAAACTCTTCGTGGGTCGTGAGGTGCTGTGGCGCGTTGCGGCTCCAGCCGGCGGGATAGCGCACGATGCAGGTCGAACTGCGATCGACGTCGTCGATGCTGAGCAGCTTCGAGTCGACGTCGGGTCGCGCGTTGCCGTGCAGGCCCTTGCGCCACGGAATCATTTGCGACTGCACGAACATGATGTGGGGTCTCGCCATGCGCCCTAGTGGAGCAAATCCGCCAGGCGCCTACAATCGAGACCGCGATGTCGTCCGTTCCGCGGGGTGTCCGCGGCCGAGGTGAGGTTGATGCGGGTGGGTGCGCTGGATTCGCTGGATTCGCCAGATTCGCTGGATCACGTGGGCTTCGCCGGCCCTGACCTCGATGCCTTGCGCGCGGAGTGGCGCGAGCTCGGCTTCGATCCGACCCCGCCGCAAGCTTTGGTGGCGGTGAACGAGGCGGGCGAGAAGGTCGATCTCGGGCAGCGCAGCGCCCACGTCATGCTGGAACGTGGCTACGTCGAATTGACCGAGGTTCGAGTGGTCACTGGCCATCATCTTGCGCCGTGGCTGACGCGGGGGCCTGCGCTCTGCATCGTCGCCTACGGCTCGAAGGATCTGCGGAGTTGGCGTGCGCAGTGCAGCGAGCCCGGCATGTCGGAAGTGATGACGGCGTCACGCGTCATCGAATACGGCGAGCGCCGCGGCGATGCGCGATTTCTCTGGTGCATGCGCGACCCGGCGCGTACACCGGCTGCGCTCGAGTGCGTGGTCGAACATCTGACGCCGGAGTTGGTGTTCCAGCCGGCCGTGCAGCGTCACCGCAATGGGGCGAAGGCACTGTGCGGTGTGCAGATCGTGGGCGATCGAGTGGTGGGCCTCACCATCGAGGTGGCGGAACTTGCGGCTCTCGGCGAGCATGAGGTGGCGTTGCGGACTGCGCCCGGCTGTAAAGTGCGCTTCGTCGCGACCGGCACCGCGCCGAGCGCTTGACGGGCTGCGGGGGAGGGCGCCGTCGTGTACCATCGCCGCTCGCCGAAGTGACGGTATTTTCAGGCTTTTTTGGCCACGAGCTGACCCATGGACGAGCGTTACGAACCCGCCGCCGTTGAGCGCGCCGCGCAACAGCACTGGAATGCAGCGCGCAGCTTTGCTGCCAAAGAAGACCCGTCGAGAGGCAAGTTCTACTGCTTGTCGATGTTCCCCTACCCCTCGGGTCGCCTGCACATGGGTCATGTGCGCAACTACACGATCGGCGACGTGCTCTCGCGTTTCGCGCGTATGCAGGGGCGCAACGTGCTGCAGCCCATGGGATGGGACGCCTTCGGGCTGCCTGCCGAGAACGCGGCCATGGCCAATGGCGTGGCGCCGGCCAAATGGACGCGCGACAACATTGCGTACATGAAGCGCCAGTTGCAGGCGCTCGGTTTTGCGCTCGACTGGGAGCGCGAGTTCGCCACCTGCGATCCCGCGTATTACCGTTGGAATCAGTGGCTCTTCCTGCGCATGCGCGAGAAAGGCATCGCGTACAAAAAAACGGGTGTGGTGAATTGGGATCCGATCGATCAGACGGTGCTCGCCAACGAGCAGGTCATCGACGGCCGCGGCTGGCGCACCGGTGCGCTGGTCGAGAAGCGCGAGATCCCGATGTATTACCTCCACATCACGGCTTATGCCGAGGAACTGCTCGGCGCGCTTGCAGGGCTCGAGGGCTGGCCCGAGCGCGTCAAAGTAATGCAGGCGAACTGGATCGGGCGTAGCGAGGGCGCGGAAATCGCCTTCCCGCTCGCCGAGGACGCGCGTACCGCGCTGCGCGCGATCGGTGAGTCGGTAGAGACGCTCAAAGTATTCACCACGCGCGCAGACACTTTGTTCGGGGTCACCTTCATGGCGATCGCCGCCGAGCATCCTCTCGCGCTCGCCGCCGGAGCGCGCGATCCCGCGCTGCAGGCCTTCATCGACGAATGCCGACGCGGCAGTACCATGGAGGCAGACGTTGCCACCATGGAAAAGAAAGGGCGGCGCACGGGACTGCACGTGCTGCATCCGTTCACCGGCAAGCCCGTCGAGGTATGGGTCGCCAATTACGTGTTGATGGGCTACGGCGAGGGCGCGGTGATGGGCGTGCCTGCGCACGACGAGCGCGACTTCGAGTTCGCGATCCGTAACAAGATCGAGATCGTCACCGTCGTACAGCCCAAAGACGGTGCTTGGCAGAGTGTGCAGGCGCCGTGGCAGGAATCCTATGGTGACCACGGCATCACCGTGAATTCCGCGGAGTTTTCCGGACTCGAATTCAAACCGGCGGTCGATGCGATTGCGAGCGCACTCGAACGCAAGGGCCTCGGCCGCAAGCGCGTACAGTTTCGCCTGCGCGATTGGGGGATTTCGCGGCAGCGCTATTGGGGCTGCCCGATCCCGCTCATCCACTGCGAAAGCTGTGGCGAAGTGCCGGTGCCCGATGCGCAGTTGCCGGTGGTGTTACCCGAAGATCTGGTGCCCGATGGCAGCGGCAACCCGCTCGGCAAGACGGCGGCTTTCTGGAAAGTCGACTGTCCGAATTGCGGCAAGCCGGCGCGTCGCGAAACCGACACCATGGATACTTTCGTCGACTCGTCCTGGTATTTCCTGCGTTTCGCCTGCCCGGACAACGAGCGTTCGATGGTGGATGCGCGCGTCGAGCACTGGCTGCCGGTCGATCAGTACATCGGCGGCATCGAACACGCGATCCTGCACCTGCTCTATGCGCGGTTCTGGACCAAGGTGATGCGCGACCTCGGTCTGGTGAGCATCGATGAGCCCTTCGCCAATCTTTTCACGCAGGGCATGGTGCTCAATCATATCTACTCGCATCAGCCCGCCGAGGGGCGTCGCCACTATTTCAACCCTGCCGATGTCGACGTCGAAGAAAAGGACGGCAGCAGGCATTGCTTCGTGACACGCGATGACGGGTCGCGCATCGAAGTGAATTACGACGGGCTCGGTACGATGTCCAAGTCCAAGAACAACGGCGTCGATCCGCAGAGTCTCGTCGAGAAATATGGTGCCGATACCGCCCGTCTCTTCATGATGTTTGCAGCCCCGCCAGAGCAGACACTCGAATGGTCGGACGAGGGCGTGCAAGGCGCGTTCCGTTTCATCCGTCGACTGTGGACGGCGGTGCATCAGCACGTGACGGCAGGCGCCGCAGTACCGCTCGACAAGTCTGCGTTGACTGCGGCACAAAAGGATCTGCGTCGCGCAGCGCACCAGGCGCTCATCAAGGTCACCGACGACATTGGCCGTCGTCGTACCTTCAACACTGCCGTCGCGGCGGTCATGGAGTTGCTCAATGCCGTGTCGCGTTTCGAAGATCGCTCGCCGCAGGGGCGTGCGGTCGTCCAGGAAGCACTCGAAATCGCGGTGATCGGGTTGTCGCCGATGGTGCCGCATGTTTGTCACGCGCTGTGGCAGGCCCTCGGACATGCCGGGGCGATCATCGACGTCAGTTGGCCCGCAGCCGACCAAGACGCTTTGGCGCAGGATGCTCTCACGCTCGTGGTCCAGGTCAACGGCAAGTTGCGTAGTCAGGTGACGGTAGCCATCGATGCCGACGAGGCGACCATCCGTACCGCGGCGCTGGCCGATGAAACAGTACGGCGATTCGTCGGCGGTGCCACACCAAAGAAAATCGTCGTCGTGCCGCGCAAGCTGGTCAACGTGGTGATCTGACGCGATGCAGACCGAGGTATGCGCCCGGCTTCGATTTGCGCTGCGCGCGGTTCCGGCCGCGTTGGTGGCGGCCCTGCTGCTCGTCGGTTGCGGCTTTCATTTACAGGGCGCGGTCCCGCTCGCTGCCGAGCTGCAGCAGATTTCCTTGCGTACGCCAGACTCGCAAAGCGACTTCGTGCTCGCCATGCGTCGTGCCCTGCTCGATGCGGGGGCGCAGCTGCAAGCCGGCGCAAGCGCGCAGCTGATCATCGAGCGCGACGAGTTGTCGGAGCGCGTCGCTTCGGTGTCGGCTCGCAACGTGCCGCGCGAATACGAGCTCACCTACGTCGTGCGGTTCTCGCTCAGACTGGGTAACGAGATGCGCATCGAGGGCGAAGAGGTCACCGTCACTCGCGATTTCAGTTTCGATGAGCGTATCGCGCTCGCCAAGGAGCGTGAACGCGAGCAACTGCGTACCACGCTGGCCCAAGAGGCGGCCGGCATCGTACTGCAACGACTGGCGAGTCAGCGCTGAGGCACGCTGTGCGCCTGATCGACGCACCGTTGCGCGTCGCACTCGACGCCTTGTTTGCGGGATATGGCCTCGCCACCGCAGACGTCGCCGAGAATGCTGCGATTCCCGGGTCTTATTGGGGTGAATGCGAGGCCGGACTCGTCGGCTCGACTCTTTACCTGCGTCCAGACACACCGTTGCACTCCGCACTGCACGAGGCGGCCCACTACGCATGCATGGATGAAGCGCGCCGCAATGATCTCGAGCGTGATGCCGGCGGCGACGTCGCCGAAGAAAACGCCGTCTGCTATCTGCAAATTCTTTGGGCGGACGTGCTGCCCGCGGTAAAGCGCGAATGTCTGATGGCCGACATGGATGCCTGGGGGTACAGCTTCAGGTTGGGGTCGGCGGCACGTTGGTTCGCCGAAGATGCAACCGATGCGCGCGAGTGGCTGCAGAGCCGGCAGCTCATCGATGTCGAGGGTCGACTACGGCTTCAGCGAGCCGCGTAGCGATCGGTGGCGGCGATCAGCTCGCTCAGGATGCCGGGTTCGAACGCAGAGTGACCGGCCTCGCCGACAATGCGCAGCTCGGCCTCCGGCCAGGCACGGTGCAGATCCCAGGCGCTTTTCATCGGGCAAACGACATCGTAGCGACCCTGCACAATGGTGCAGGGCAGGTGGCGAATGCGCGGTACGTCGTCGAGCAGCTGGGTGGGTGTTCGCAGAAAGCCACCATGGATGAAGTAGTGACACTCGATACGCGCGAACGCCTCGGCAACCGAGCTTTCTTCGAACTTGGCGACGTAGTCCGGATTGAGTCGCAGAAAACTCGTCGCACCTTCCCAGATCGACCAGGCTCGCGCAGCCTGCTTGCGCACTTGGCTGTCGTCGCTGGTCAGTCGCTGGTAGTAGGCCCGCATCAGATCGTCACGCTCGGCAGGTGGAATGGGTTTGACGAATTCTTCGTAGAGGTCGGGGAACAGCGCGCCCGTGCCATCGGGACTTTCGTAGAACCAGCGAAACTCCCAGGGACGCACCAGAAAAATGCCGCGCAGCACGAGTTCGGTGACCCGTTGCGGGTGGGTTTGTGCATAGGCCAGCGCCAGGGTCGAACCCCACGAGCCACCGAAGAGCTGCCAGTGTTCGATGCCGAGATGTTTGCGCAGAGTCTCGATGTCTTCGACCAGATGCCAGGTGGTGTTGTCGATCAGGCTGGAATGCGGTCGGCTTTTGCCGCAGCCGCGTTGATCGAAGAGCACGACGCGGTAACGCGCCGGATCAAAGAATCGGCGCATGCGTGCATCGGTGCCACCACCCGGTCCGCCGTGCAGGAATACCACCGGTTTGCCGTCCGGGTTGCCGCTCTCTTCCCAGTAGATTTCGTGCAGGTCAGAGACGCGCAGCCAGCCGCTGCGGTTCGGTTCGATAGCCGGATAGAGCTCGCGCCGCATGCTTTTGCCGCCGATGCGCTCAGCGGCTCAACATCGGGCCGAGCGGCGCGCCGCCGACCAGATGCACGTGCAGGTGATAGACCTCCTGCCCGCCGTGCGTATTGCAGTTGATGATCAGACGGTAGCCGTTATCAGCGATGCCCTCGCGCTTGGCGAGGTCGCGGGCGACCGTGAACATGTGACCCACCAATGCTTCGTCGCCGTCCTCGATGTCGTTGGCGGTCGGGATCGGTTTGTTCGGCACGATGAGGATGTGCACCGGTGCCCGCGGATGGATGTCGCGGAAGGCCGTGACACGATCATCCTGATGAACGATGTCGCCCGCAATTTGGCGCGCGATGATTTTTTCGAAGAGCGTCGGCATGGTGGTTCGGTTGGTTCAGTATTTGTAGATTTCGACTTTGTTCGCATCGAGCTGATACGCCGCGGCACCGAGACGCGTCGTCTTGTTGCTGGTTTTCATGCGGCCCGTGATCCAGTAGGCCTCGTAGATGGAGTCGAGCGCGACGCCCTTGGCCATGCGTACGTAAACGATCTGGTTCGGTGGCGGTGGCGGCACGTGGATGCAGGCACCGAAATAAGGCACCAGGAAAAACTCGGTCACCAGGCCGTCTTTGCCGACGTCGAGGGGGACGATGAACCCCGGAATTTTGATGTTCGCGCCTTCGAGCGCCTTGTTGATGGAGAAATCCATCACCTGTTGGGCGGCCATGCCGCCTTCGCCTAGATAGTCGTGCACCGCAGCCGGTGGCGCCGCAGCAAAGCGTGCGCGGGCATCTGGGGGCAGCAACTCGTCCCAATCGATTTCGCGCACTGCACCGGGCGCCGTATTCTTTGGAGTGACGGCCGGTGCCTGGGTGCCCACTGCGGGTGGCGTGACGCCTTGAGCGCTGGTGGAGGCCATAGTCAGCAGCATCGAGGCAGCGGCAAGAACGGAAACGAGGCGTTTGGTCATCATCGACATCTCTTTGGTCTGCAAAATCCGGGGTTGTGGCGGCGGGCTCTGGCGTCAGACTCTGATGGTGAGTCCGTCGCTCAAGGTATTTCGGTAGGCACGCCAAGCCGGCAGCACCCCCATGAGCAGGGCGGAGACGATGATCGTGCCCAGAATGGCGAAATCGTAACCCGTGAGACCACCGGGATCGAGGAAGATTCCGAAACGACGCTCGAGCAGGGGTCTCGAGGCGAAGATCAGACCGTAGCAAATGGCAACGCCGGCAGCGACTCCGGTGCTCGCCAGCATGCCGGCCTCGGCTACCAGCAGCGTGAAGACGTGGCGCGGACGTGCGCCCACCGAGCGCAGGATCGCCATCTCGCGTCGGCGTTCGTTGAGGCTGGTCAGGATGGCGGTCAGCATGCCGAGCAGGCCTGCGAGCACCACGAACGCGGCGACGATCATCAGCGCGGTGTCGGCGATGCCGACCAGGTTCCAGAGTTGCGTCAAGGCTACTCCGGGGATGATGGCGAGCAAGGGCTCCTGTCGGTATTCATTGATCGCCCGTTGCATGGTGAAGGTCATGACCTTGCTGCGCATGCCGACCATGAAGGCGGTGATCGATTCGGGGGTGAGATCTTGGGCGCGGGCTTCGTCGGCGCTCACGCGTCCGCCGGGCATGGCCTGCATGCCGCTCTGCCAGTCGATGTGGATTGCGGTGATGGCTTCGAGTCCGACGTGTACGGTGCGATCGATCGGCGTGCCCGTTCGCTCGAGTACGCCGACCA
>RGYP01000380.1 GCA_010031985.1 Gammaproteobacteria bacterium | reverse complement strand
TGCGACTGCCGGGCAACAGGGCGACGATCTGGTCGGACTCGTCGTAGCCGAGCGCCGCGCGCGCGGCACTGCGGTCCGCCTGCAGCGGAAACTGATCGGCGAGCGGATGCCCCACGAAGCGCGCCGTCACGCCATGCCGCGCGTAGAACTCGGGTTCGAACGGCAGCAGGCAAAGAATTCGGTCGCAGGATTCAGCGATGCCGCGCACCCGTCCCTGCCGCCACGCCCACACTTGCGGACTCACGTACTGCACCGTTGGCACGCCCATCCGCTTGAGACGGCGCGCAACCCCCAGATTGAATTCCGGCGCATCGATGCCGACGAAGACCGCAGGACGCCGCGCTGTCAATTCTTTGATCAGTCGACCCCGCAGGCGCAACAGCCGCGGCAGATGCCGCAGGATCTCGGCAAGCCCCATGAGCGCGAGCTCATCGCTCGCCGCGAGTGCCTCGCAGCCCGCTTCGCGCATGCGCGGTCCGGGAACGCCGATGAAGCGCGCACCGGGTAGTCGCTCGCGGATCGCGGCGATCAGGGCTGCGCCGAGGTTGTCGCCCGATGCCTCGCCGGCAACGAGCGCGATCAACGGTTCTGCGGAGATGTCCGCTCGGCTCAACGGATCAGGCTGCGGTTGGACCGCGGAAAGAAGTCGACGAAGGCCTGCAGTTCAGGCTGACTCTGCGCGGCGCGCGTGATCTCGGCGATCGCCTGCTCGAGCGGCAGTTCCGATCGGTACAGCGTCTTGTACGCATTCTTGATGTTGCGAACCTGTTCCGCGGAAAAACCGCGCCGCGAAATACCGGTGGCATTGATCGAATGCGGCTCGGCCGGATGCCCCACCGCCATCACGTAGGGCGGCACGTCGCGCGTGACCGCGGTGTTGTTGGCGATGAATGCATGTACGCCGATCTTGCAGAACTGGTGCACGCCGGTGAAGCCGGCGAGGATCACCCAATCGTCGATCTCGACGTGTCCCGCGAGCGTTGCGAGATTCGCAAACACGCAGTGACTGCCGACGATGCAGTCGTGGGCCACGTGCGAGGAGGCCATGAAGAGATTGTCGTCACCGACCGTGGTCACGCCTTTGTCTTTGGCCGTGCCGCGATTGACGGTCACGTACTCGCGAAAGGTGTTGCCGTTACCGATGACCACGCGTGTCGGCTCGCCCGCGTATTTTTTGTCCTGCGGCGCATCGCCGATCGAGGCGAACTGAAAGAACCGATTGTTGGCACCAATCTTCGTGTGCCCGGTGATCACCACGTGCGGACCGATCACGCAGCCCGGGCCGATGTCGACATCTGGCCCGATGATCGAGTACGCGCCGATCTCGATGTCGGCCGCGAGTTTCGCCGTAGGCGCGACGACGGCTCGCGGGTCGATGCCGCGCGTCATCACGCCGGCCCCTGCGCCGACTTGCCCGACTCGGGTGCGACCATCAGTTCGGCGGAGGCCGCCTCGACGTCACCGACGTAGGCCGCCGCTTCGAACTTCCAGATGCCACGCATCTGCCGTTGCAACTTCGCGGTCAGGATGAGCTGATCACCCGGTTCGACCGGCCGCCTGAAGCGCGCCTTGTCGATGCCGACGAAATAAAACCGCGTCTCCTCGTTCGGCAGCACTTTGGCGGTTCGAAACGCCAGAATGCCGGCGGTCTGCGCCAGCGCCTCGATGATGATCACGCCAGGCATCACCGGCCGATAGGGAAAGTGTCCCGGGAAAAACGGCTCGTTGTAGGTGACGTTCTTGAGCGCGCGGATGCTCTTGCCCTTGTGGCACTCGAGCACCCGGTCGACGAGCAGGAAGGGATAACGGTGCGGCAGGTACTCGAGGATCTTGTGGATGTCCAGCGTGTTCACGACGTTTTCTTCTCCGGGTTCCCGCCCGCTTGTTCGAGCGCACGCACGCGCTGTGCGAGTTCGTTGA
>RGYP01000379.1 GCA_010031985.1 Gammaproteobacteria bacterium | reverse complement strand
TCTGCCAATAGAGCCTAAGATTTGGGGCGATGAAAATGAGTTTGATAAAGACTTAGATTTATTTGATGAAGAAGATGAACTAACACTAGAATGGAAGGACTAAAATAAAAATGACACTAGAACTAAATGACTATGGCTTAGAGTTTGATACCTATGTGGCTTATATTGCGTTATCATGGCAGGTTATTGTTCCCGCTACTATTGCGCTAATCGCTTATAAGATTTATAAGAAAATGAAAAATAAAAATGTCTACTAATCGGATACTGACTACCGCCGTCCAGTTATTCCTACTAGTCCCCGCCGTAATCGGTGTGCGGGCTATGTGGGAATGGCTAAAGGAAGATGTGAGAGAACTCACAAAATAACACGGCGTGTCGGCTTGACAAAAGCTGATCCGCCCCCACGCTTTTGCGGGCCCGATTTGTACCCTTATGTCCGATTTGTACCATCCCCTAAAAATGTGGCGCAAATCACAAAAAAAATAGTTTTGCGACACGCCCGAAAAACAGGTCAAAATGTCAGTGGTCTGTGTTAGACTAAAGTCATCAAAATAAAGAAAGGTTGGTTCTAAAATGACTAACACTAAATGTAAATGCGAAAAGCAACATACAATGCTTGACTTGTATAATTCCGATAATAATAAAATTTGGCTAAAACAAAAGTGGCATAAATGCTACATCTGTTCAAGATTTCAAATCTCAAAGTGGATTAGACTTCACGAAATGCGTTGTTATTACGCACACAAAAACTAAATAAAAAAAATTGCGTGAGCCTAGCAAATAAGTCTAGAAATAGAATGAGCCTAGCAAATAATCGCCCAGCAAAAGAAAAAGAAAATCTCTTGAAAGGAGAATTGTAAAATGAGTAAGTTAGAAATTTTTCGTATAAATGAAAATGGTGCTGGCTGGGTTGATTTCTCAGAAGCAACATCTGATGAAAAACTAAACATTGAATTGGGTTTGATTACTAATCAAATTCAAATGAATTGTTATTTTTGCCATAAGCCAATTCCAAAAGGAAATGCTTGTGTAAATTGTAAAGATAAAAAAGGTGCAATTTATTTTGAATAAAAAATAAATTGTGATCTAAAATAATAGTTGAATTTTCAACTATGCCCGCAGCTTGCTATGGGGGCGATTTGTCTGTTATGTCCGATTTACGAAATCCCCTAAAATTTGTGAGATTTCTCACAAAAAATATGTGTGGGCCAAATGTGATTTTTATCACACGACACGCCGTCTCATTATTTGAGAAATTACGATTTGGATTTGAAAATGTCAGTGGGTTTTGGTAAAATTACAAACCTAAAGAAAGGAAAACTAAATGAGAAGTTATTCAATTGTCGATTTACTAATTGACCAATACTATGCGCCAACTTCATTGGCTCGCCGATTCAATGGCGGAATTATCAACTTTGCGGAAAAGCGAGATGATGTTTATTTATCTGAGGGCTACGAAGCCTATTCAATTCGCTTCCGCCCTACGGGTTCGCTTCAAGATAAATGGGCAACTGTTGCGGTTCGGGTTTCTGACTAAATGTCAGACCCCTCCGCTATAATACAACTAACTAAACGAAAGGAAAACTAAAATGGATTTGATCGAATTCAGAAATTTTATTCAAGCCCAGCGCAAGGCGCAGGCTAAAGAAAACGCCGAGAAAATTTTGTCGGTGGTAAATGCTACAATTACGGAAACAAAAGGAAAGGAAAACTAAAATGGCTAAAGTAAAAAATGCTCTCGCAGATATTCTAAATTGCGAGATTTGTAATGGTTCAGGAATTTCTAATGGGTGGGTTTCACCTGACGGAGATTATGATTTTGAGTGGTGCGAGTGTAATCCGCACAACCTTATTCCAGAATTTGAGGAATAAAAAATGGAATTATTTCTTTGCGATAATTGCGACACGCTTGCCACTTTGTCGGTGGTAGGCGATACAATAACAATTCA
>RGYP01000378.1 GCA_010031985.1 Gammaproteobacteria bacterium | reverse complement strand
CTTCTTTGGCGGCTTTTTCCAGCGTCCAGCCGCGGTATTCGACCAGTGCGCAGATGTCGTAGGCGACGACCGAGCGGATGAAATACTCGCCGTGGCCCGTCGCGGACACCGCGCAGCTCGCGTTGTTGGCGTAGGTCCCTGCGCCGATGACCGGCGCGTCGCCGATCCGACCCCAGCGTTTGTTGGTCATGCCACCCGTCGAGGTCGCGGCGGCGACGTTGCCTTGCGCATCGACGGCGACGGCACCGACCGTGCCCAATCCCTGCAATTCGTTGCGTACTTGGACACGCCCCTGCAGCACGCGTTCGAGCTGGCGCTTGCGGGTCGGTGTCACGAAGTATTCGTTGGGCACCAGCGTCAAGCCCTGCGTGAGCGCGAATTCTTCGGCACCGCTCCCGGACAAAAATACGTGCGGCGAATTTTCCATGACGCGGCGTGCGAGATCGATCGGATTTTTGACGTGACGCAGCCCGGTCACGGCACCGGCTGCGAGCGAGCGCCCCTCCATGATCGACGCATCGAGTTCGGCATAGCCATCGTGAGCCAGCACGGCGCCCTTGCCCGCATTGAAGAGTGGATTGTCCTCAAGCAAGCGAACCGCCGTCGTGACTGCATCGAGACTGCTGCCGCCCGCTGCGAGTACCGCATAGCCGGCATCGAGTGCTTCGGCGAGACCGCTGCGATAGCTCGCGCCGTCGTCTGGCCCGAGCTGATCTCTTGGGATGACGCCGGCACCACCGTGAATGGCAATGGCAACCATGTTCTTTCGCTCCTCTGCCGCGACCGTGGTCGAGATCGTCATGGCACAGAACGAAACGGCCAGCATCGCGAGTAAGGTGTTACGCATCTCGGCTCCGGTATGATCGACTGGACTTCGACATTGTACCGAGCCGCGATGGTCATCTGGGGGGAGCATGCAGCAGGCGAATACGTCGGGTGATCATGCAGCGCTGAGCTTCGATCGGCGCTTCGTCGCGCTGGCGGTGGTTTTTCTGGGAGCGGCGTTTTTCGTCCCGCCCCTGTTTCGCGGGGCAGTGATCGCGCTTGCGATCGTGGCTGCAGTGCTCGCGGCATTGCCTCAGGGGACGCGTGGTCTCGTGTTCTCCACCATGATTGGTCTCGCCACGGGCATCGCGTCGGTCAACCTGTTTGCGATCGGAATTTTCCAGGGGCCGATCACCCAAGAGTTCGGCTGGAGCCAAACCCAATACGCGCTCGTGACCTTGGTCGGTACCGTGGTGACGGTGGTGTCGTCGCTCTACATCGGCAAGTGGTTCGATCGGCAGGGCGTACGACGCTGGGCGCTCGCGGGCGTGGTGTTGGTGGCCGCCTCGATGATGTCGCTTTACTGGCTGAGCGACAGCCTGTTGCACTTCTACGCCGTTTTCGCACTGATGCCGCTCATTGGTGCGGGTACCTCATCGATCGCGTATTCGCGGGTGATCGCCGCGTGGTTCGATCGCCGGCGCGGACAAGCTTTCGGCGCGGCGCTGGCCGGCATCGGTATCGGCGGCGCGGTGTTGTCGGCCTATTCGCAATATTTGATCGGCACGGTGGGCTGGCGTGGCGCCTACGTCGGACTCGGGGTGCTGATGCTGGTGGTCACGCTGCCGATCATCTTCATGAAATTGCGCGACTCGCCTGCCGACGTCGGTCTCGGTTTCGACGGCGTCATGCCAGATCGCAGCGCAGCGACGCCAGCGGTCATCGCTCCCTCGCTCGTGGGCTACGGCGCGGCCGAATCGCGTCGCACCAAAAATTTCTGGTTGATGTTCGTATCTTTCTTGTTGCTCGCCTTCGGCATCGGCGGCGTGCTGATCCCGTTGGTCCCGATCCTGCGAGCGCGCGGGATCGAACCCGAACAGGCAGCGGCCGTGCAGGCCGCCCTGGGGCTCGCGCTGATCGTGGGTCGGGCGTTTGCAGGATTTTTGATGGATCGGTTTTTTGCG
>RGYP01000377.1 GCA_010031985.1 Gammaproteobacteria bacterium | reverse complement strand
GCCGACGCGCGGTACGGTCACGGTCAACGGTCAGGACACGGGCACGTTGCCGGTGCGCGCCATCCCCGCTTTTCGGCGTCGACTCGGCATCGTCTTTCAGGACCATCAATTGTTGATGGATCGGCCGGTGTACGACAACGTGGCGTTACCTCTGATGGTTTCGGATACGCGCTTTCGGGACATCGACAAACGCGTACGCGCGGCACTCGATCAAGTTGGGCTGCTCGACAAAGAGCGCGTGTCGCCTGCCGAACTCTCGGTCGGTGAGCAGCAACGAGTGGGTATTGCGCGTGCGGTGGTGGCGCGGCCCACGGTACTGATTGCAGACGAACCGACCGGTAATCTCGATCACGGGCTCGCGCGCGAAGTGATGCAGCTGTTTCGAAGATTTCAGGACGTCGGCGTCACCGTGCTGATCGCCACGCACGACATGGCGCTCGTGCGCGAGTTCTCGCAGCGCGAGATCTTGATCGACGACGGCAAAGTGTTCAGCGGCGTGAACCCGGAGAATGCCTCGTGACCTCTCCCCTCATCTACCTCACACGACATGTACAGGCGTTTCTGGGTGCGCTCGGCCGATTGCTGCGTCGCCCGCTCGGCAGTCTGTTGACGTTGCTGGCCATTGCGGTGGCGCTCGCGCTACCAGCCTCGCTCTGGTTGCTGGTCAAAAATGCACAACTCGCCACGGGTGACACCAGTGAAGCGATCGAGATCTCGGTGTATTTCCGCCCGGGAGCAGCCCTGGAAAAAGCCGAACAGTTGGCCGCATCGGCGCGCGCCAGGCCCGAAGTCGGCACGGTCACCGTGATTTCCGCAGATGCAGCGCTCGAAGAATTCCGCACCTATTCGGGCTTTGGTGCAGCACTCGATTCTCTACAGGGCAATCCGCTGCCGCACGTGATCACGGTCAAACCGAAGCTCGATTACGCCAATCCGCGAGGCGTGGAGTCACTGCAGAAGTACCTGCGGGCATGGCCCGAGGTGGACCGCGTGCAAGTCGATGGTGAATGGGTACGCCGACTCAGCGCCATCCTCGACTTGATGCGCAAGGTGCTTGGCGCCTTCGCGAGTCTGCTGGCGCTCGGCGTGCTCGTGGTCATCGGCAACGCGATCCGACTCGAGATCGGTGCTTAGCACTCAAAACCCTCGAGTGCTAGAATTCGGTCGGAGGTTACGACCCCATGTCCACACAGGTTCTCGCGCCCCGTTACACCGATCTGTCGCTGGCCGGTCCGCTCGGCAGTCTCGATGCTTATCTCGACCGTGTGTCGAAGGTGCCGGTGTTGTCGCGCGAAGACGAACAGTCGTTGGCGCGTCGCTTCCGGGAGGACGGCGACGTCGATGCCGCGCGCGCGCTCGTGCTCTCGCACCTGCGCTTCGTGGTGCACATTGCTCGCGGCTACTCGGGATACGGACTGCCGATGGGTGATCTCGTACAGGAAGGCAACGTCGGCCTGATGAAAGCCGTGAAGCGCTTCGATCCCTCGATCGGCGTGCGCCTCGTCTCCTTCGCGGTGCACTGGATCCGTGCCGAGATCCATGAATACGTGTTGCGCAACTGGCGGCTCGTCAAAGTGGCCACCACCAAGGCGCAGCGCAAGTTGTTCTTCAACCTGCGTCGCCTCAAGAAAAATCTCACTTGGCTGTCGCCGGAAGAAACCCGCACCGTCGCCCGCGAACTCGGTGTGAGCGAACACGAAGTCACCGAGATGGAGCGACGCCTCGCGGCCCGCGATCTGTCGTTCGATCCGACACCGGCCGAATCCGAGGAAGACGATACCTACTCCCCGGCGACCTACCTGCCGGCACCCGATGCCGATCCGGCGGCGCAAGTCGAAAACGAGGAGTGGGAAGACGACACCCACGAACGTCTGGCTGCAGCGATGCAGTCGCTAGATGCGCGCAGCCGCGACATCCTCGCGAGCCGCTGGATGGCGGGCGATGCCGAGAA
>RGYP01000376.1 GCA_010031985.1 Gammaproteobacteria bacterium | reverse complement strand
GTGCTCGATCAACTTGCCGCCGAAACGCCGGGCCTGAAGGTGGTCAAGGTCAACACCGACGAAGAGCCCGAGGTCGCGGGCGCTTACGCCATTCGCAGCATCCCCGCAGTCAAACTTTTTCGCGATGGCCAGGTGATCGACGAGTTCGTGGGTGCGCAACCCCTGGGCGCCGTGCGCGCGTTCGTCGAACCCCACCTGCCGAAGGCGAGCGACCTCGGGCTCTTCGTCGGTGTTGACCTTGACCACCTTCAGGCCCGGCGTTTCGGCGGCAAGTTGATCGAGCACGGGTCCGAGCATGCGACACGGGCCACACCAAGGCGCCCAAAAGTCGACCAGCACCGGCTGCGCGGCAGAGGCTTCGATGACTTCGCGGCGGAAGTCCGCGGTGGTGACGGGTCGTGCTGCACTCATGAGTGCATCAATGGGTGTCGTCGCCGGCAATTTCAAGTCGCGGGTCGCGGGTAGGGCGGCGATAATGCAGTCGATGACTCGTCCCGCGCCCAAGCTGCTCGCGCTCGTACCGCCGATGACGCAGCTCAACACGCCCTATCCCTCGACGGCGTACCTCACGGGCTTTTTGCGAGCGCGGGGTTTCGATGCCCATCAGGAAGATCTCGCGATCGAGCTGGCGCTCGGCTTGCTGTCGGCTACGGGGCTTGCCGAGTTACGGGCTGACATCGAGGCGGTTCCGGCACGACGACGCGGTCCGCGATCCAAGGCCTTTCTGGCGGCGTATGGCGGGTATCACGCGGCGATCGACGGAACGGTCGCGTTTCTGCAGGGTCGCGATCCGACTCTCGCCCACCGTATCGTCTCGCGACAGTTCTTGCCGGAGGGACCGCGCTTCCAATCGTTGGAGGCCTACTCCGACGAGACTGACCCGCTCGCCTGGGCCTTTGGCGCGCTCGGCAACCACGATCGCGCCCGGCACCTCGCCACGCTCTTCATCAACGATTTGGCCGACGTCCTGCGCGAAGCGGTCGATCCGCGCTTCGAGTTCGTGCGCTATGCCGAGCGCTTGGCGGCGAGCGAGCCCTCGTTCGAGCCACTGGCGAGGGCGCTTGCTGCGCCGCGCAATCTCATCGATCGGCGCCTGCACGCGCTCACCCTCGGTGCGCTACAGCGTCACCGACCCGACATCGTCCTGTTGTCGGTACCGTTTCCGGGCGCGGTGTATGGGGCGTTTCGCATTGCGCAATCGATTCGTACTGCCGCGCCTGAGGTGTTGCTGGTGCTGGGTGGGGGCTACGTCAACACCGAGTTGCGCGATCTCGCCGAGCCGCGAGTCTTCGATTACTTTGACCGAGTGACGCTCGATGACGGCGAGCGACCCTTGCTCGCGCTGATCGAGCAGTGGCAAGGCCGGCGATCGATCGATCGTCTGGTGCGAACTTTCGTACGCGAAGACGCCAGTTCCGGCAGAGTCCGCTACCTCGATCACCGCGAGCCCGAGGTACCGTTTGCCGAGATCGGCACGCCGACCTGGGACGGCCTGCCGCTCGGGCGCTATCTTTCTGTACTCGACATGCTCAATCCCGTGCATCGTCTTTGGTCGGATGGACGCTGGAACAAGCTCACCGTCGCGCATGGCTGCTACTGGAAGAAGTGCAGCTTCTGCGATCTCTCGCTCGATTACATCTCGCGTTACGAGGCGGCGAACGCCGCGCTGCTCGTCGATCGCATCGAAGCGGTGGTGGCCGAGACTGGGGAGACCGGCTTTCATTTCGTCGATGAGGCAGCACCGCCCAAGGCTTTGAAGGCGATGGCCGAGGAATTGTTGCGACGCGGTCGGGTCATTTCCTGGTGGGGGAACATCCGCTTCGAGAAAACCTTCTCGCCGGAGGTGTGCCGCTTGCTTGCGCAGAGCGGCTGCATCGCGATCACCGGGGGCCTCGAGGTGGCCTCGGACCGGCTGCTGCAACTGATGAAGAAAGGCGTATCGGTCGCGCAGGTGGCGCAGGTCACGCG
>RGYP01000375.1 GCA_010031985.1 Gammaproteobacteria bacterium | reverse complement strand
CGCCACCATGCTGCGCGCGGCGACCACTTCGGCCGGCAGCGTCGCGAGTTTGGCGACGTGGCCCGCGGCGTTGGTGGCATCCCGGGCTCTGCCGACGATGCGATACAGCTTCTCCAGTGCCTGCCAGCTCGCAGGCAGCGCCGGGTTGTAGCGAATGGCCCATTCGAAAGCCTCGATGGCTTTCGCGGCCTCGCGCGTGAACACGTGGCAGTGCCCGCGCTCCTGATAGAGCCGCGAATACTTGGGATGAAAGGACTGCAGGGTGGCGAGGGTGCCCAAGGCCTCGGGAATGCGCTGCAGCATGCGCTGCGCGACCGCCACCAGATAGAGCAATTCGCGGTGTCCGAGATGTGTGCCGAGGTAGGCATCGGCCACCTGCAGCACCTCGGCATATCGGCCACGGCCGAGCGACTGCCGCAGCACGGGCAGGATGTTTTCGAGGTCGGGCAGGGCTGGGGTGGTTTCGTCGGTCAAAGTATGCAGTCGAAAAAAAAGCGGCGGATCGTTGCCGATCCGCCGCCTTGGGTTACCCGAGTATTACTCGCCGAAGTTGTAGCCGAATTGCACGCCGATCGTGCGCGGACGCGGCGGGTTGCGCGTCTCGACGAACTGCGAGCTCGAGGCGAAGTCGGCCTCGCGACGATCGGTGAGGTTGCTCACCACGAACTCGGCCGTCCAGTTACCCTTCGCGACACCCGCCGAGAGGCTGACGTCGGTGTAGGACTCGAGGTCGAAGGTCTGCAAGCGGTTCGCCGCCGAACGACGATCGTCCATGTACACAAGACCCGTCTGCCAGTAGTAGTTGTACTCGTTCGCGCTCCACTCGTAGCGCGCACGAACGTTGGCCTGGATCTTCGGTGCCATCGCCGCCGGATCACCCTCGACGCCGAACACGTTCGCCACCGACACCGGGCCACCGACCCACGATTCCGTGATCGGCTTGCCGTTGTTCGGCGAGCCCGGGATGTTGTTGATGAACTGCGGGTTGTTGGTGAGCTCGGCCTTGTTGTACGAGGCCGCACCTTCGATCGTCAGAGCCTCGGAGACGCGAGCGCTCAGACTCATCTGGATGCCCTTGGTCTCGTAGCTCGGACCGTTGACGCTGACCGTCAGGTTACCGAAGCCCGCTTGCGGGGCGAAGATGCCCGACTGCGCGTTGTCCCACTTGACCTGATACACCGCGCCGTTGAACTGCACGCGGTTGTCCATGAGCGTGGTCTTCCAGCCGATTTCGTAGTTGACGAGATCGTCGGACTTGAAGAACAGCGGCAACTGGAACTGGTTGGTGGCGCCGCGCGTAGCCTTGCCCGTGCTGCGATCGACGAGACGCAACACCTGCGAGGAACCACGGTTGAAACCGCCCGGACGGAAGCCTTCGGACCACGTGGCGTAAACCAGCACGTCTTCCTTGACCTTGTAGCTCACGTTGACGCGGCTGCGGAAGCCCTTGTCGGTGAAGCTGTTGATGGCCTGGTTGTTGAGGTTGGTGCCGTAGGGCGCCGCACCGTTGGCCGGACCCGTGCAGATGCCGGTTGCCGTGGAGAGACCCGTGCCGTACTGCTTGCAATAGAAGCTGCCGACGTTGCCGCCGAGCATCTGGTTGAAGCCGTCGAAATAACGGGTGCCCGCCGTGACGGTGAGGTCGTCGGTCACCTTCCAATCGAGTGACACGAACGCGGCCTTCTGCTCGTAGGTGCGCTGGAAGTCGTTGAAGAACCCGGTCGCCGAGTTGCGGCGATTGCGGTTGTTGAACGAGGCGTTCGCGAACTTCGGCGTGTTGGCCGGATCGAGCGCGAAGAAGCAGCTCTTCGGGCCGCCGATGGTGCACTCGGGAACCGACTTGTAGAGCCACTCGGTCTGGTCGTTGACCTGACGGTCTTCGTAGAAGAGACCGGCAACCGCCGAGACCTTCCAGTCGGACGGCGTGCTCAGACGCAGTTCGTGGCTGGTGTTGATGTTCTCGATGGTGTTCTGCCACAC
>RGYP01000374.1 GCA_010031985.1 Gammaproteobacteria bacterium | reverse complement strand
ACGCATCGAGCAGGGCGCGCGCTGCACCTGGTTCAAACCGAAATCGTCTCCGGTCGCGGCGCGCAAGCAGTGGATCGCAGGTACGCTGCGACCGGCCGGAGAGCTCGTGGTCGATGCCGGCGCGGAGCGTGCATTGCGCGCCGGCAAAAGCCTGCTGCCTGCGGGGGTGACCGCGCTGCGTGGTCGTTTCGAGCGCGGCGACACGGTGAGTGTGGTGAATGCCCAAGGACGCGAATTGGCGCGCGGCATCGTCGCTTACTCGGATGCGGAAGCAGCGCAAATCCTCGGCCGTCGTAGCGGCGAGATCGCCGCCGTGCTCGGCTTTGCGGGGCGCGACGAGCTCATCCATCGCGACGATCTGGTGATGCAGTGAGCGATTCCTCGGCAAACGGCGCGACGGCGAATGGCGCGGTGGCGAATGCTGCACTCGCGGCGCTGATGCGGCGACTCGGCGAGGCGGCTCGTGTGGCGCAACCCGTGCTCGCGCAGGCGACGCGCGAGCAAAAAGATCGGGCCTTGATGGCAGCGGCCGCGGCGCTGCGACGATCGCTGCCGACGCTGCTGGAAGCGAACGCGCGCGACATGCAGGCCGCCGAAGCGCGCGATCTGTCGGCGGCGATGCTCGATCGCCTGCGACTCGATGCGGTGCGCGTCGCGGCGATGGCGCGCGGACTCGAGGACATTGCGGGGCTGCCCGATCCGGTTGGTCGCAGCCTTGCCGAGTGGACGCGGCCGAACGGTCTGCGGTTTGCGCGAGTGGCGGTGCCGCTCGGTGTCATCGGCATCATCTACGAAAGTCGTCCGAACGTGACGGCCGATGCCGGCGCGCTTTGTTTGAAATCGGGCAATGCGGTCATCTTGCGTGGAGGTTCGGAGAGTTTGCATTCGAGCGCAGCGATCCACGCCTGTCTGGTTCAGGGCTTGCGCGAAGCAGGGCTACCCGAGGCTTGCGTGCAGTGCGTGCCGGTGGCCGATCGCGATGCCGTCGGCATGATGCTCGCCGGTCTCGATGGCGCCATCGACGTCATCGTGCCGCGCGGCGGCAAGGGGCTCGTGGCACGCGTGCAGCGCGAGGCGAGGGTGCCGGTGATCGGTCACCTCGATGGCAACTGTCACCTCTACGTCGATCGCGATGCCGACCTGGCGATGGCGGTTGCGGTCACGCTCAACGCCAAGCTGCGGCGCACGGGGGTTTGCGGCGCAGCGGAGACTCTGCTCGTCGATCGTGCGGCACCTCCTGCATATTTGCCGGCGCTGGTCACGGCGCTGCTCGATGCGGGCTGCGAAGTGCGCGGCGATGCGAGCGTGCAGCAGGTCGATACCCGGGTGAAGGCTGCAGTCGAGGCCGATTGGGCCACCGAGTTTCTCGATGCGATCATCGCCGTGCGAGTCGTCGACGGGGTGGGCGAGGCGATGGCGCACATCGCGCGCCACGGTTCATCGCATACCGAATCGATCATCACCGGCAACGATGACACGGCTCGGCAATTCCTCGAGGGCGTGGACAGCGCCATCGTGCTGCACAACGCCTCCACGCAATTTGCCGATGGTGGCGAGTTCGGCATGGGTGCCGAGATCGGCATTTCGACGGATCGCTTTCATGCCCGCGGGCCGGTGGGCCTCGAGCAACTGACGAGCTACAAATACGTGGTGCGCGGCTCGGGTCAGATCAGACCCTGAGCAGCTTGCTCGGTGCGGGCTATCGACCCGTGCTGCGCGTGCCGGCGCTGCGCTCGAGTAGTCCAAGCGCGCCGCCCTGCAAAGAAAACACCGCACTCAGGCCGCGTTCGCGCAGTGCTCGCGTCGTGCCGAGGCTGCGCGTACCTCGAGCACAGACGAGCAAGTAGCGACCGTCGACCGGCAGGTTGCGCCCCTCGAGCAACTCGTTCATCGGGATAGCGAGGGTTGGCAGCGGCAGCGGAGTCGCTGCGATTTCTTTGGCGTCGCGGATGTCGATCAGCGCATAACCGGCATCGACGG
>RGYP01000373.1 GCA_010031985.1 Gammaproteobacteria bacterium | reverse complement strand
TCGCACCACGGGTCTCTTCGTCCCCGAAGCGACGCCTGATCGTGCCACGATTCCGCAGCCACCCGATCCGGCCGTGGTTCTCAAAGATTACAAGGGCAAGCAGGCGCTGAAGCAGGCGGAGGTCTTCGATCCCTCGCCGGCCAACATCGTCGCGCGCACCCGCTCGGAAACCTTCCCGGGCGGCGCCGAATACAGTTTCCTCGCCAAGTCGACCCGCGGCAGTTCGGTCAACCTGACGATGACGCTGCGGCTTGGCAGTCTGACCTCGCTCGAGGGCAAGGCCACGGTTGCCGAACTGACGGCGGCGATGCTGCGTCGCGGCACCAAGAACCGCAGCTTGCAGCAGATCAACGATGAGCTCGACAAGCTCAAGTCCTCGGTCGGCATCGGTGGCGGTGGCCAGAACGTCTCGATCAACGTCACCTCCACCCGCGAGAATCTCGTGCCCACACTCGAGATCGTCGGCGACATCCTGCGTAATCCGGTATTCCCGGATGCCGAGCTCACCAAACTGCGCGACGAAGTGCTCGCCGGCATCGAGCAGCAACGCAGCGAGCCGCAGGCGATCGCCGTGCTCGAGGTGAATCGCATCACCTCGCCCTACCCCGCCAAAGATTTCCGTCGCACGCTCGGCTTCGATGAGCAAGCGGCGGCGGTCAAGGCAGTCACGGCGGCCGATCTGCGCAAGTTCCATGCCGATTTTTACGGTGCGGGCAAGGCGACGGCTGCGGTGGTCGGCGACTTCGACGAGAGCATGGTGCGCGCGGCGCTCGGCGGAATTCTCGCGGGTTGGACTGCGAAACAGCCCTACGAACGTGCGGTGTCGCCGTTCTTCGACGTGCCCGCCACCATCCGCAAGATCAACACGCCGGACAAGGCCAATGCCGTGATGATCGCCGGGCTCAACCTGCCGTTGCGTGACGACAATGCCGACTATCCGGCGCTCGTCATGGCCAACTACATGCTGGGCGGTGGCTTCCTCAACTCGCGGCTCGCCGTGCGCATCCGTCAGAAGGAAGGCATCAGCTACGGCGTGTCGTCGTTCTTGACCGCCGACCCGCTCGATCAGGACGGTAACTTCGGTACCTTCGCGATCTACAACCCGCAGAACTCCGAGCGACTGATCGCGGCCTACCGCGAAGAGCTCGCGAAAATGCTGGGCGAAGGATTCGCAGCCAACGAGCTCAACGACGCGAAGACCGGTTGGCTGCAAAGCCGCAACGTCAGCCGCTCGCAGGATCGCGAGCTCGTCGGCAGACTCTCGAGCTACCTGTTCCTCGATCGCACGCTCGAGTGGGATGCAGACTTCGAGAAGCGGGTCTCGGCGCTCACGGTCGCCGACGTCAATGCCGCCGTGAAACGCTGGATCAAGCCCGAGATGATCACGATCGTCGAAGCGGGCGACTTCCAGAAGAAGGCGACGCCCTGAACGCGCCGCGGCGCGTCTCGATCCACCAAAGAAATATCATCACGCACCCAGGCAGGAGATAAATCATGGAAAGACGTCACGCTCTGATCATCGCCGCCGTCGGCAGTCTCGTGGCCCTCGGCGTTGCCGAGGCGATGGGCCCGAAAGAAGGCATGGAAAAATGCTACGGCGTCGTCAAAGCCGGCAAGAACGACTGCGGTGCCAACGGTCACGGCTGCGCCGGACGCTGTCGATCCACGGCGTGGGTCTGGGCTTGGGAGGTGTCGCCGCACTCGATCGCGCACATCTCGATCGTCTCGCAGCCCTCGTCCGTCGCATCCAACCCGAGATCGTTTCCGAACATCTTTGCTGGGGCAGCTGGCAAGGTCGCCACTTCAATGATTTGCTGCCGCTGCCGTTCACCGAGGAATCGCTCGCCCTGATGAGCGCGCGCGTCGGCGAGCGTCGACTCCTCGAACTCGAGGTAACTCGCGAGGTGCTCGATCAGCACCTGCCGACCGAGTGCGTCTTGCAGCTCGCCGACGCGCGCGCTCATCAGGGCGAGCGATTCCTCGGTGAACGGCAGCGGCAGCAAATCATTGAAGTG
>RGYP01000372.1 GCA_010031985.1 Gammaproteobacteria bacterium | reverse complement strand
TCGAGCACCTCAAAGAATACAACGCAGCGACCACTGCCGAGGCTTGGGCGGCGTATCGCGCCCGATACGTCGATCTGCCCACCCACGACGATTACGTCGCGGCAGTGGGTGGTCGCCTGAAGATCAACAGCATTCCACCGCCGGTTTATTGAGCGATGGCTTACCGAGTGCAGGTTACGCAGGCATGACGACTCACAGCTACACACTCGCCGAGCTCTGCATCGCGCAATGCGCCGAAGTGTGGCGCGGCGAAGGCGAGGTGCTCGCCACGGGCATTGGCATCATTCCGCGTATCGCGGCGGGCCTTGCGCGTCTCAGCTTCAATCCCGATCTGTTGATGACCGACGGCGAAGCGTATCTGCTTGCCGAGCCCGTGGCGCTCGGTCCCCGTCGCGCTCGCGACCCGGTGGTCGAAGGCTGGATGCCGTATTCGCGTACCTTCGATCTTTTGTGGGGTGGGCGTCGTCATGCGCTGGTGGGTCCCGTGCAGGTCGATCGCTACGGTCAAATGAACATCAGCGTAGTCGGCGATTACGCCAAGCCGAAAGCAGCGATCCTCGGTGCGCGCGGGTTTCCGGGCAATTCCATCTCGCACGCCAACAGCATCTTCGTACCCAACCACTCGACGCGCGTGTTCGTGGCGGGCGAGGTCGATATGGTCTGCAGCGCGGGCTACAACCCGCAGCGCTGGCCCGAGGGCAAGGTTCCATCGAGCTTGCGGATCGGGCGCATGATCACCGATCTCGGTGTGCTCGACTTCGGCGCGGCGAACCACGCCGTGCGCTTGTTGTCGGTGCATCCGGGCGTAACGGTGGCGCAGGTGCAAGAGGCGACGGGTTTCCCGATCGTCGTGCAAGCGAAGACGCCGCTGACGCCAGCGCCTACCGACGAACAACTCGCGCTCATTCGCGAGCGCCTCGATCCGCGCAATCTGCGCGGCACGGTCTTCAAGGGTGATCCGCCGGGCGACCGGCGCTGACGCAGGGGAGTGGCCCGCATGAGCGAAACCGTCGAACCACGCACCGCAGACATTCGCTACGAAACCGAAACGCCCGTGCTCTACGAGACGCGGGGCGCGGTGGCCTGGTTGACCCTGAATCGCCCCGAGTTCGCCAACTCGCAGAACTCGCAAATGACTTACGCCATCGACGATTGCCTGCGCCGGGCCGTCGCCGACGATGCGGTCAAAGTCATCGTGCTGCGTGGCGCCGGCAAGCATTTTTCGGGCGGGCACGACATCGGCACGCCCGGGCGCGACGTCGCCAAAAGTTGGCCGGAGCGCAAGACGCTTTGGTACGACCACGTCAACAAACCCGGTGCCGAATATTTTTATGCGCGCGAGCAAGAGGTGTATCTCGGCATGTGTCGGCGCTGGCGCGAACTGCCGAAACCCACGATCGCCATGGTGCATGGTGCCTGCATTGCCGGAGGTCTGATGCTGGCGTGGGTTTGCGACCTGATCGTGGCCGCCGACGATGCCTATTTCGCCGACCCGGTAGTGCGCATGGGCATACCCGGTGTCGAATATTTCGCCCATCCTTACGAACTCAATCCGCGTATCGCCAAAGAATTCCTGTTCACCGGTGAACGCATGAGTGCCGAGCGCGCCTGTCAGATGGGTATGGTCAACCGTGTCGTGCCGCGCGCCGACCTCGAGATCGCGACGACGCAACTCGCCGAGCGGATCGCTGGCATGCCGCGGCTCGGGTTGGCGCTCACCAAGCAGGCGATCAATCACGTCGAAGATCTGCAGGGCAAGCGCTCGGCGATGGATGCGGTCTTTCACATGCATCACTTCGCGCACGCGCAAGGCGATCTCACCATGGGCAACAATCTCGGCGGCATGGACGTCAAATCGATGGCGAGTGCCAACAAAGAAAAGTCGAGTCGCGAGGGTTGAGCGTGAGCGCCATGCTGCACACGCCGCTCATCGACCTGCTCGGTTGCCGCCACCCGATCGTGCAGACCGCGATGGGCTGGGTGGCGAGGCCCGAACTCGTGGCGGCGTCCTGCAATGCGGGCGCC
>RGYP01000371.1 GCA_010031985.1 Gammaproteobacteria bacterium | reverse complement strand
GACAGTCGCGGAACCCGCGCCCAAAGCAGGGCCTGACAACACGCCATGAGCGGCGAGCCCGAACAACTCGCCGAAGGCACGCTGATCTCGCATTTGCTCGAGTTGCGCGATCGGCTGCTGCGCGCGTTTTTGGCAGTGATCGTGGTCTTCGTGCCGATCGCGTTCTTTTCCAACGAAGTGTTCACGCTGGTCGCGCAGCCGCTCATCGACAAGCTGCCAGCCGGCTCGTCGCTGATTGCCACCAGCGTGATCTCGCCCTTCATGACGCCGTTCAAGCTGGCGTTTTTCGTCGCGCTGTTCGCCGCCATGCCCTACGTGCTCTATCAGGTCTGGGCATTCGTGGCGCCGGGTCTTTACCGTCACGAAAAACGTTTCGCGCTGCCGTTGCTGCTGTCGTCCATCATCCTCTTCTACGCGGGCGTCGCGTTTGCCTACTTCGCCGTGTTCCCGGTGATGTTCGATTTCTTTGCCAGCACCACGCCCGTGGGCGTACGCATGATGACCGACATCACGAGTTACATGGATTTCGTACTCACCATGTTCCTGTGCTTCGGACTCGCCTTCGAAGTGCCGGTGGTCGTGGTGCTGCTCGTGCTGACGGGTCTCGTCAAAGTGGACAAGCTGGCCGAGATCCGCGGTTATGTGCTGATCGGCATCTTCGTCATCGCGGCGATCCTCACGCCACCGGACGCCATCTCGCAAACCATCATGGCGGTACCGATGTATTTGCTCTACGAGGGAGGCCTGCTGATGGCGCGGCTCATGCAGCGCATGCGCAGCAAAACGGCCGAGGCCTGAAAACGTCCCGAACCCAAGATTTTGCAAGGGGGAACGAACAATGAGTGACAAAAATTTCCTCGGCCATCCGCGTGGTCTCGCCACGCTCTTCATGACCGAATTCTTCGAGCGCTTCACCTACTACGGCATGCGCGCGTTGCTGGTGCTGTTTCTGGTGGCCGCAACCGACGAAGCCAATCCCGGCTTCGGGGTCGATCGCGAAACCGCCGGCGCCATCTATGGCCTCTACACCGGTGCGGTGTTCCTGTTCTCCTTGCCGGGCGGTTGGATCGCCGATCGACTGATCGGCCAGCGCCGGGCCGTTTATTGGGGCGGCATCATCATCGCCATCGGTAATTTTTTGCTCGCGGTGCCCGGCGGCCCTGCGGTGTTCTATCTCGGCCTCGCCACCATCGTCATCGGTGTCGGTCTGCTGAAACCCAACATCTCGGCGATCGTCGGTGCCCTCTACGAAGGACAGCCGGGCGCGCGGCGCGACGCCGGCTTCTCGATCTTCTACATGGGCATCAACCTCGGCGCGCTGATCGCGCCGTTCATCGCCGGCACCATCGGCGAATCCTGGAACTGGCGCGCAGGCTTCGGCGTTGCCGGCGCCGCGATGCTGATCGGCGTGCTGCAGTACCGAATGACCGAGCATTATTTAGGCAATGCGGGTCTCGCGCCGGCGAACGTCTCGGACGAAGAACGTTCGCGTGGTTGGCGCAACGTGGCGATCGGTAGCGCATTGGTCGTGCTGCTGACCGCGCTGCTCTACACCGGCACCATTCCCGTGACCATCACGGGTCTTGCACAGATCTTCGCCGGCGGCATGGTCGCGGTGGGCTTCGTTTTCTTTGCCGGCGTACTTGTCTTCGGCGGTCTCGATGCCGACGAAAAGAAGCGCGTGCTGTTGATCGCGCTGTTTTTTCTTTGTGCGGCGTTGTTCTGGGCGGGCTTCGAACAGGCGGCAACCACCTTCAATCTTTTTGCCCAGGATTTCACCGACCGCTCCTGGCTCGGCGGCATGTTCGCCGACGGCGAGCACCCGGCTGCGTGGTATCAGTCGGCCAATCCCATCTTCGTCGTCATCTTCGCGCCCGTGTTCGCCTGGATGTGGGTGGCGCTCGGGCGACGCAACCTCGACCCCTCTTCGCCGGCCAAGTTCGGTCTCGCGCTGGTGCTGGTCGGCGTCGGCTTCCTGGTGATGATGTGGGCTGCGCAACTCGTGGTGGCCTCGGATAGCAAAGTGGCGCCCACTTGGT
>RGYP01000038.1 GCA_010031985.1 Gammaproteobacteria bacterium | reverse complement strand
GAGTCGGACCGCTCGACGACGCCATCGAGGCCGACGACATGATCGAACGACTGCGGGTCGCCGGCATCCCGGATGCCCGTCCCGCGCACGAGTAACACGTTTACAATTCGCGGCAGACTCTGATCCGCATCATTCGCAGGAGCTGCATCTTGTTGTCATCGTCGCCGTCTACCGCTCGCTGGTCCCGACTCGCCCTGTTCGCCTGCGCACTCGCGCTGCCATTTTTTGCGGCGCGACCCGCAGCAGCCATCACCTCGGCCGTACCACCGGCGCCGGCGGTGGAAGCCAAATCCTGGATCCTGATGGATCAAGCCACGGGGCGCCGGCTCGCGGGACAGAACGAAGATCTGCGTGTCGAACCCGCGAGCGTCACCAAAGTCATGACGGCCTACGTCGCGTTTCGTGCGCTCGCCGAAGGGCGCCTGCGGTTGCAGGAGCCGATCACCATCAGCGAAAAAGCCTGGCGCGCAGAAGGCTCGCGTACCTTCCTGCAGGTCGGTGACAAAGTACCCGCCGAAGTATTGCTGCAGGGCATGATCGTGCAGTCAGGCAACGATGCCGCGATCGCGCTCGCCGAGCGGCTCGCAGGGTCGGAAGACGTTTTCGCACAGCTCATGACGCAGCAGGCGAAAGCTCTCGGCATGAAAAACAGCAGCTTCGCCAATGCGACGGGCTTGCCCGATCCCGCGCTCTACACCACCGCTCGCGACATCGCGATCCTCGCGCGCGCCCTGATCCGCGAGTTTCCGCAGTACTACCGCTGGTACTCGCAGAAAGAATTCGTCTGGAACAACATCCGTCAAGGAAATCGCAACGGCCTGCTCTATCAGGACCCGACGGTCGATGGCATCAAGACGGGTCACACCGACTCGGCGGGCTACTGCCTCGTGAGCTCGGCAGAGCGCAACGGCACCCGCATGATCTCGGCAGTCTTCGGCACCGAATCGCCGAAAATCCGTGAACAGGCGAGCGCCGGCATCCTCAACTACGGCTTCGCGTTCTATGAAACGGTCACGCTGCGCAAGGCCGGCGAAATGGTGCTGCAGCCTCGCGTGTACAAAGGCACCGAGCAGTACGTGTCGATCGCACCGCAGGGCAACGTCGCCGTCACGGTGGTGCGTGGTGGTGCCGCCAAGCTCCGAGTTTCCACCAACCTGAGCGAACCGCTGGTCGCCCCCCTCAAGGCCGGGCAACAGGTCGGCGAACTGCGCGTACAGGATGGTGATGCCGTCATCCGCCGCATACCGCTCATCGTCAGCAAAGATTTGCCTGCGGGCGGCGTCTGGGCGCGGGTGCGTGACACCGCTGCGATGTGGATGCGCTGAAATGGCCACACCTCTTCCAATCTGCTACCTGAATGGCGAGTGGCTGCCGCTCGCCGAGGCAAAGATTTCGCCGCTCGATCGCAGCTTCCTGTTCGGCGATGGCGTGTACGAAGTGGTGCCGGTTTTCGCTGGTCGCCCGTTCCGCTTCGACGAACACTTCGATCGTCTCGGTCGCAGTTGCGCCGCGCTGCGCCTGCGCGACCCGCACGATCGCGACGTCTGGCGCGCAATCCTGCGCGGGCTCCTCGATCGCAACGGGGGCGGCGACTTGTACGTTTATTTGCAGATTTCGCGCGGGGCCGATGTCGAACGCGCCCACGCCCCCCTGCCGCAAATCCCGCCGACCGTGTTCGGCTTCGCGGCGCCGCTGGCGCAAGCCAGCGCAGAGCAACTCGCGCGCGGCATCCGCTGCGTCACCGCACCCGACATCCGCTGGGCGCGCTGCGACATCAAGTCGGTCGCCTTGCTCGGCAACGTGCTGCAACGCCAATTGAGCTGCGATGTCGGCGCCGACGAAACCATCCTGCTGCGCGATGGCCAGATGATGGAAGCCACGGCCTCCACCGTGCACGTGGTACTCGCCGACACGATCGTCACGCCACCCAATTCCAACGCTATCCTGCCCGGCACCACGCGTAGCGTCGTCGAAGAAGTCGCCGATCGACTGGAGATCGCGCGCGCGACACGCTCAGTCAGCGAGGCCGAGCTGCGCAGCGCACAGGAAGTCTGGATTTCCTCATCGACCCGTACTGTCTCGGCGGTGACGACGCTCGACGGTCGGCCCGTGGGCAGCGGCAAACCCGGACCCGTGTGGCAACGCATGTACCAGGGAATCGCCACCCTGCAGCGCGAGCTCGCAACGCAGCCGTGGTGAACTCGACCGATCCGGCAGCGAGCCCGCTGCAGTTTCCGACCGACTATCCAATCAAGGTGGTCGGACGAACCTCGCGCGATTTTCGCGCGCGCATCGATGCGGTGGTCACGCAGTACAGTCCCTCGCTCTCCTCGGATCGCATCAGCGAACGCGCGAGCGGTGCCGGAAACTTCATCTCGATCACCTACACCATCGTCGCCGAAAGCCGCGAGCAGGTGACGGCGCTGGTCGGCGCGCTGGTCGCCACCGAAGGCGTGATGATGGTGATCTGACTCAGCGACCGATCAGCGACAAAAACTCGCGGCGCGTATCGGCGTTGGTCTTGATCGAACCACGCAGCGCCGAACTCACGGTCGCCGTGCCGGTGTGCCGCACGCCACGCGATTCCATGCACATGTGACGACACTCGATGACCACGGCGACGCCGAGCGGCTGCAGATGGGTGTCGAGCGCGTCGGCGATCTGGTTGGTGAGCCGCTCCTGCACCTGCAGTCGTCGACCATAGATTTCGACCAGCCGCGAAATCTTCGACAAGCCGAGAATTCGTTTGTCGGGGACATAGCCGACGTAGGCCTTGCCGAAGAACGGCGCGAGGTGATGCTCGCAGAGGGAGTACACCGGGATGTCGCGCACGATCACCATCTCGTCGCAGCTCTGCGCTCCGTCCTCGAAAGACTTGAGGATTTCTTCGGGTTTCTCCCGATAGCCGCGGGTGTATTCCTCCCAGGCCTTCAAAAAACGGGTGGGTGTTTCGAGCAGGCCTTCGCGATCCGGATCCTCACCGATGTAGGTGAGAAGGTTGCGAACCATCTCGATTTCTTTCTTGGTCGGTACGGGCTTCGGAGGGGTCATGGCGGATCCTCGACAACCAACGTTGCAGTTCGGTCAGCAGGTCCGCGGCCACACGCGACATCCCGGTCGGGGCGCCTAACGCCGCCAACTGGGTCATTGCGAGCCCCTCGTAGCCGCAGGGGTTGATGCGCTCGAACGGCGCCAAATCCATGGCCACGTTCAACGCCAAGCCATGATAACTCGCACCCCGTCGCACCCGGATGCCGACGCTGGCGATTTTGCGCCCGTCCACATACACCCCCGGTGCCTTTGGCCGCGTGGCGGCCGAAATTCCGTATCCGGCGAGGCAGTCGATGGTCGACTGCTCGAGCGCCGTGACGAGATCCCGCACACCGAGCCCGGCGCGTCGCAGATCGATGAGTGGATAGACGACCAATTGCCCGGGCCCGTGATACGTCACCTGACCGCCACGATCCGTGCGCACCACCGGGATCTCACCCGACGCAAGCACGTGCGTAGGGTCGGCGTTCATGCCGAGGGTGAACACCGGCTCGTGCTCGACCACCCAAATTTCATCGGCGGTGTCGGCCGTACGCTCATCGGTGAAGCGCTGCATCGCCTGCCACACCGGCAGGTACTCGACGCGACCGAGATTACGAACGAGGCGGGACACTGGCCGCGAGCGCCGCGTTGTCGAGTCCGGCGTTGTTGCCGGCGAGCGCCTGCTCGGCGCGATAGCTCGAGCGAACGAGCGGCCCCGAGACGCATTCGCGAAAGCCGCGCGCCAGTGCCCACTCGCGATAGCGATCGAAGTCCTCCGGTGTGACGAACCTCGCCACCGGCAAATGATTGGCGGTCGGCTGCAGGTATTGTCCCAGCGTCAGCAGGTCGACGTCGTGCGCGCGCAAATCGTCGAGCGTGGCGCCGATTTCTTCGTCGGTCTCGCCGAGCCCGAGCATCAGACTGGTCTTGGTCAGGACCCTCGGCCGATGACGCTTGGCGTGGGCGAGCACGCGCAGGGTCTGTTCGTAGCCCGCGCGCGGATCGCGTACCGGGTGCGTCAGACGCCGCACGGTCTCGACGTTCTGCGCAAAGACCTCGAGTCCGGAATCGACCACCGTCTCGACATCGGTCAGCACGCCCTGAAAGTCGGGCGTCAGCGCCTCGACCGCCGTCTGCGGCGAGATTTCTTTGATGGCACGCACTGCCGCCGCAAAGTGTGCCGCGCCGCCATCCGGCAGATCGTCACGGTTCACGGAGGTGAGCACGACGTAACGCAGGCGCATCAGCGCCACCGTGCGCGCGGTGTTGCGCGGCTCTTCGGGGTCGAGCCAGCCACGCGGATTACCGGTATCGACGGCGCAAAAACGACAAGCTCGAGTACAAACTTCGCCCATCAGCATGATGGTGGCGGTGCCCGCATTCCAGCATTCGCCGATGTTCGGACACTTCGCCTCCTCGCAGACCGTGGCGAGTCGATGCTCGCGCACCGTGCGCCGCACGAAATCGTAATTCTCGCCCGCAGCGAGTGGCGCCTTGAGCCAACGCGGCTTGCCGCCCGGGACGCGCACCGGCGCGGCGGCAGTCGCCTTGATGCCATCGCGGATCGCCGAGAAACCGTGCTCCGTACGGTACTTCTCACCACTGCGCACGAGGGGCGGCACGGCGACGACTTTTTCCTTGTCCGTCATGAACGAGAGTTTACGCGACCGCGGAGTAGCTCAGCCGTTCGCCCCGCCGGCGAGCCGCTCGTCGAGTTCGCGCAAGCGCTCGGGCGTGCCGATGTCGGACCAAAGCCCCTGATAGAGACGACCGCGCAAGCGCCCTGCGGCCGCGGCTTCACGCAGCAGCGGCAGCAACGGGAAGCGCCCGGGCTTGCAGCCGGCGAAGAACTCGGGGCGGTACATCGCGATGCCCGAAAAAGTGTATCGCGGCGGCGCACCGGGCGCGGCGAGTCGCTCCGGGTCGGCGAGCACGTCGTAGCCCCCTTCGCCGAGCTCGCGCGGTAATAACGCAAAGTCGCCGCGCGGGTGCTGCGGCGGATTCGGCACCAGGATGAGGCTGCCGGTCGCCTCCGCATCGAGCAGCGGCGGACGTGTGTAATCGAAGTCGGTCCAGATGTCGCCATTGACCACCAAAAAGGGTTCGCGACCCAACAAAGGCAGTGCATTGACGATGCCGCCGGCGGTCTCGAGTGCCTCGCCGCGTTCGTCGCTGTAGGCGATGCGTACGCCGTAGCGACGCCCGTCGCCGAGAGCGGACTCGATCTGCGCGCCGAGCCAGGCATGGTTGATGACGATGTCACGGATGCCGGCACGCGCCAGTGCCGCAAGATGCCAAGCGAGCAAGGAACGACCGCCGACCTCGAGCAAAGGTTTGGGGCAGTGATCGGTCAGCGGCCGCATGCGCTCACCGCGCCCTGCGGCGAGGATCATGGCTTTCATTTCGGCGTTGCCTGCTTGGCGCGCAGATTGGCCAACGGCAGTTGCGGCACGACGCGACGCTCGAGCCACTGCGCAAACTCGCGCAACTCGGGGTAACGCGCGCTACCGTCGCGTACGTAATCGAGGGTCAGCGGCAGATCGTCGAGATAGCCGATCTTGCCGTCGCGCCACCAAAGCCTCGCAAAGATACCGAGCACCTTGATGTGCCGCTGCACGCCGATCAGATCGAACCAGCGCAGGAACTCGCGATCGTCGCGCCCGCAAAGCGCCGTAGCGCCGCGACGCAACAGCCGCGCACGGTATTCACGAACCCAGCCCTCGACTTGCGCCCGCGGCCAACCGATATAGCAATCTTTGAGCAAGGAGACCAGGTCGTAACCCACGGGGCCGGCAAGCGCATCCTGAAAATCGATCACGCCCGTTGCATCACCGGGCAGCAGCATCAGATTGCGCGAGTGGTAATCGCGGTGCACGAAGACGACCGGCTGCGCGAGTGCCTCGTCGATCAACCAAAGAAATGTCTGCTCGATCAGCCTGCGCTCGGCGGCATCGAGTTCGAGCTGCAGATGACGTCCGCAAAACCACTCGGGCATCAGCTCGAGCTCGCGGCGCAAGGCCGTCGCGTCGTAGGGCGGCAACTCGCGCGTCGCCGGCAGGCCATCGATCTGGATCGCCGCGAGGGTTTGCAGCGCGGCGGAGTACAGCGCGTCCGCGCGACCAGGCCGACGCAGCTCCGGCAAAAACGGGGTCGAGCCCAAATCTTCGAGCAACACGAAGCCGCGCTCGAGATCGACGGCGTGGATTGCAGGCACGTGCACGCCCGCGGCCTGCAGCAGAGTGGCAACTTTCAAATAAGGGCCGATGTCCTCGTGGGCAGGTGGCGCATCCATGACCACGAAACTGCTGCCATCACGCAGCCGAGCACGAAAATAGCGGCGAAAGCTCGCATCGGCCGAGGCCACGCCGATCTCCGCGGCATCGTGCCCGAGCTCCTGCACGATCCACTGCGACAGCAGTTCGAACCGGGCGTCGGCCCACGGCCGCGAATTGATTGAATCGGCGGAAATCGACAAGTGCGCTGAAATCCACGGTGGCGAAAAGGCCGGTCATTATAATGGGCGGCGCCATGGCCCCGCCGCGTCGTTCCTCCAAGCTCATTGCCTGCGTCGCGCTCGCGTTGCTGCAAGCCGTGCCGGTCGCTCGTGCAGACGACACGAACGAGTCCGGTGAAGCCGCGGACGCCAGCCCGCCCATGCGCTGCCCGGCTCCGAGTTCCGTCCGTGCGGCGCTCGCTCGCGGCAATCGACTGCCCGAAACCGGCAGCGCACCACCCGCTACCCGCCCCCTCGCGCGCCAGTCCAACGAGGCCGTGGAGGTCACGAGCGATGCCGCAGAACTCGGCGTCAGCGGGGATGCTGAATTGAGTGGCGGCGTGAGCATCCGCCAAGGCGAGCGCAGCCTCCGCGCCGAAGACGTGGAGTACGACGCCAAAACGCGCGAGTTCGCGGTGCGCGGTCTCGTGCGCTATTCGGACCCGCAGCTGCGCGCCGCCGGTCGCTCGGGTCGCTACGATCCTGCGGGCGGCGCGAGTTTCGATGACGCCGAATTCGAACTGCCGACGCGACCGGCGCGCGGTGCCGCGGCCAGCATGGAAGTCGGTCTCGATGGCAAGGTGACGCTGTCGCAGGTGTGGTTCAGCACTTGTCCGCAAAGCTCGCCCGATTGGCGCATCCGCGCCCGCAGCATCGAACTCGACACCCAAAGTCGCAACGGCACGGGCCGCAACGCAGCGATCGAATTCAAGGGCGTGCCCATCCTGTATCTGCCCTATCTCTCGTTCCCGCTCGGCGGGCAACGCAAGAGCGGCTTTCTGTTCCCGAACGTCGGGTACAGCACGCGGGGCGGTGCCGAGGCGACGCTGCCCTATTACTTCAATCTCGCACCCAACTACGACCTCACGCTCGAACCGACGATCTTCGGTCGACGCGGACTCGACCTCGGCAGCCGCTTTCGTTATTTGACCGAGGATCATCGCGGCGAACTGCGGCTCAATTATTTGCCCTCCGACTCGCTGCGTGGCGCCGATCGCAACTGGCTTCGGGTCAGACACCGCAGCGAACTGCCGGCGGGCTGGCGCTTCGATCTCGATGCGCAGAGCGTCAGCGATGCCGAATACTTCGAGGATTTCGCCTCGGGAGGCGAAGGAACGAGCACCGCCTTCCTGCGTCGACTCGCGAGCCTGAGTTATCGCGACGATCACTGGTGGTTGCGTGCCGAAGCCGATCAATTCCAGACCATCGATCGAGCCCTCGGTGCAGGCGAGCGGCCCTATGCGCGCCTGCCGCGGGTACTCGCGAGCGGCGCCTGGCAACGCGTCGGTACGCTGCCTTTGAGTTTCGGCTTCGATGGCGAACTCGTGAACTTCGACCGCGATGCCGGTGTACGGGGCTGGCGCGCCGATCTCGCGCCGCGCCTCGGACTCGACCTCGGCAACGCGGGTTATTACCTGCGGCCCGAGGTTGGTTGGCGGTACACGCGTTACGACCTCGAGAACCTCACTCGAGGTGGCGACGACAAGCCCGCGCGCGCGCTGCCGTGGGCGGCTCTCGATGCCGCGTTGCGACTCGAGCGCAACGGCGGCGCGGACTCGCGTACGCGCATGACGCTCGAACCGCGTCTGCTATATCTTTGGACACCCTATCGCAATCAGGATGCGCTGCCGATCTTCGACACCGCACTGCCGGATCTCGATTTCGTGCAACTTTTTCGGACCACGCGCTACGCGGGCACGGATCGCATCGCCGATGCAAACCACGCCAGCGTCGGTCTGACTTCGCGCATCTACGACAGTCGTTCGGGTCGACAGTTGCTTACTGCGACGCTCGGACAAACCTGGCGCTTCGAGCGGCCCCGCGTCCGCCTGCCCGGCGAAACGACCCCTGCCAACAATCGCTCCGACCTCGTTGCACAACTCGGCATCTCGGCGTGGCGCGACTGGAACGTCAACCTCGGCCTGCAGTGGGACAGCGAAGCCTCGCGACAGCAACGCAGTCATCTGCGCGTGCAATATCGACCTGACGACGAACGCGCCCTAAATCTCGCCTACCGCTTCCAGCGCGACCGACTGGAGCAGGGCGAAGTGTCGGGTGCATGGCCGATTCACGCACGCTGGAACGCCTACGGGCGCATGGTCTACGACATTCGCGAACGCACCACGCTCGAGCGTTTCGCCGGACTCGAATTCAAGGCCTGTTGCTGGCGGCTGCGTCTGGTCGGTCGTCGCTTCGTCTCGAGCCGCACCGGCGAGCGCGATACCGGTATTTACCTGCAGCTGGAACTGAACGGTCTCGCGAGTGTCGGAAGCTCGGCCGATGCTTTCCTCGAAGAGGCAATTCGGGGATACTCCGCCGTCGGCCTAAGCCGCTGACTTCCCTAGATTTTCAGGTTCAGAACATGACCCATCGCCTGCCTGCCGTTCGTCTCGTCGCCGCTGCCTTGCTGGTGCTCGCCACCATCGCGCCGGCGGTTGCACAACGCTCGCTGTCGGATCGCGGCGTGATGCTCGATCGAGTCGCCGCCGTGGTGAACGATGGAGTGGTGCTCGCCACCGAACTCGAAGAGCAGATTCTTTTGGTCAGCGAGCGTCTGAAGGCGCAGGGTCTCGAAATGCCGCCCGCGACCGTTTTGCGGCAGCAGGTCCTCGAGCGGCTCATCGTGCAAGAGATCCAGATGCAACGCGCACAACGCGCCGGCATCCGCATCAGCGACGAAGCGCTCAATCAGGCTCTAGCCGACGTCGCGCAACGCAACGGGCTCGATCTCGGTAAATTGCCCGCAGCGCTCGCCCAGCAGGGCATCGACTACGGCATGTACCGCGAGAACATCCGCCGCGAGATGACGCTGCAGGTGCTGCAACAGCGCGACGTCATCCAGCGCATCAACGTCTCGCCGCGCGAGCTCGATCAATTCCTCGAGAAACAAAAGTCGCGCCCGTCCGAGCTCAACGAATACAACATCTCGCACATCCTCATCGCCGTGCCCCAGGACGCCTCACCGACGCAACTCGACGACGCCGCCAAGCGCGCGCAGGACGTCTTCGAGCGCGCCAAAGCCGGTGAGGATTTCGCGCGATTGGCAGTTGCCTATTCGAACAGCCAGACCGCACTCGAGGGCGGTGCGCTCGGTTGGCGCCGCGGCCCCGAGATCCCGACCGTGCTCGCCGATCTCGTCGTCGGCCTCAAGCCGGGCGAAATCAGCCAGCCGCTACGCACGCCGTCGGGGTATCACCTCGTGCGTCTCAACGAAATCCGCGGCGCCGATCAACAAGTCGTGATCGAGCAGACCCATGCGCGGCACATCCTGCTGAAGCCCACCGAGATCCAGGACGACGCCACGGTGCGCCAGCGTCTCATCGACGTTCGCGGGCGCATCGATCGTGGCGAAGACTTCGCAGTGCTCGCCAAGACGCTCTCCGAAGATCCGGGTTCGGCAGCGGAGGGCGGCGATCTCGGCTGGACTGCCCCAGGCACCTTCGTGCCCGAATTCGACGCCGCACTCGGCAAACTCGCGGTCAATGAAATCAGCGAGCCGTTCCGCACCCAGTTCGGCTGGCACATCGTGCAGCTGCTCGGTCGTCGTCAGTTCGACAACACCGACGAACTGCGGCGCCAGCGTGCCTTCCTGCAATTGCGCGAAAGCAAGGCGGACGAGGAAACCGAACTTTGGCTGCGTCGGCTGCGCGACGAGGCGTATGTCGACATCAAGAGCTGAACACCCGCGGATCATCATCACGTCGGGTGAGCCCGCAGGCATCGGCCCCGAGCTCTGCGCGCAACTGACGAGCGTAGACCTGCCGCCTTGCGAGCTTCATTGCCTCGTCGATCAGTCACTGCTCGAGGCGCGCGCACCTGCCGGCACGACGCTCGATCGACTGACCGTTGTGCATCGCCCACTCTCGGCGCCCTCGATCGCCGGCACACTCGATGTTCGTAACGCTGCCTACGTCGTCGGCCTTCTCGATGACGCACTCGAGGGCGTGAAGCGCGGCCAATACGACGCCATGGTCACGGCTCCCGTGCAGAAAAGCGTGATCGCCGCCTCGGGCGTGCCCTTC
>RGYP01000370.1 GCA_010031985.1 Gammaproteobacteria bacterium | reverse complement strand
GAATGCCCTGCATCGAGTAGTTTGCGGAATGCGGCGAGCAGCTTCGCGATGTCCTCGAAGTGCAGGCCCGTGGTGGGTTCGTCGAACAGAAACAACTTGCCGGAACTACCCGACTCGGCGGAGTCCGCGAGATGACCTGCGAGCTTGAGGCGCTGCGCCTCGCCGCCGGAGAGAGTCGGGACCGGTTGACCGAGCCGCAGATAGTCGAGGCCGACATCGGCAAGGGGCGCGAGGCGCGCGGCAAGCTCCGGGACGTCGGCAAAGAAAACGAGCGCCTCGGTGACCGTCATCTCGAGCACGTCGGCAATGCTCGCCGACCGGCCATTCGGCCCCGAGTGTTTAACCTCCAATGTTTCACTGCGATAGCGCGAGCCATTGCAGTCGCCGCAGCGCAGGTAGACATCCGAGAGGAACTGCATCTCGACGTGTTCGAAGCCGCTGCCCGTGCAGGACGGGCAGCGCCCGGTGCCCGAGTTGAAGCTGAAGGTCCCCGCGGTATAGCCGCGTTCGCGTGATTCGGCGAGTTTGGCGAAGCGCTCACGAACAACATCGAAGGCGCCGACATAGCTCGCGGGGTTCGAACGCGCGGTGCGCCCGATCGGCGTCTGATCGACGAACACGACGTCACTGATGCGCTCGGCGCCGCGCATGCCCGCATGGGCACCGGGCGCTTCGGTCGGCCGACCAAGATGTTTGAGCAACGCCGGGTGCAGCACATCTTGTATCAGGGTCGATTTGCCGGAACCGGACACGCCCGTCACGCATACCAGACGCTGCAGGGGAAAGCGCACGTCGATGTTTTTGAGGTTGTGCTGGGTTGCGCCTAGCAACTCCAGAGAGCCGGTCGACGATTTATGATCAGCGCTTTTTCCCGTGGTTACGAGCCGTGGTGGAGGCAGCTCAACACGGCGCCGGCCGTTGAGATAGGCGCCCGTCAAAGATTCGGTTGCAGCGCACACCGCACTGGGTGTGCCCCAGGCGACGATGTTGCCGCCGTACTCCCCCGCACCTGGCCCCATGTCGAGCAGGCGATCGGCCTGCAGCATGATCTGCGGGTCGTGCTCGACCACGAGCAACGAGTTGCCCGCATCGCGCAGACGATGCATTACGCCGATCACTCGCTGCATGTCGCGTGGATGCAGGCCAATCGACGGCTCATCGAGTACGAACAAGGTATTGACCAACGACGTACCGAGGGCAGTGGTCAGGTTGATGCGCTGCACTTCGCCGCCAGAGAGGGTGCGCGACTGCCGGTCGAGCGTGAGGTAGCCGAGACCCACCTCACAAAGATATCGATAGCGCCCGCGAATCTCGGCAAGCAACAGCTCCGTGGCCTCATCCAGTGCGCCGGTCAATCGCAGTGAATCGAAGAATTCACGTCCGCGCTCGATGGGCAGCAACATCAGGTCGTGTACGCACAGCCCGGGGAGCTCATCCAGCCTCTGTCGGGTCCACTCGGTTCCGCGCGGCAAAAATCGCTCGCGGCCGCCGAGTGCAGAGCGGGCAAGCTCTTGATCACCCAGTCGCCATAGCAGCGAATCGGGAGCCAGCCTCGCACCATCGCAAGCCGTGCAGGGTGTATAGGCGCGATATTTCGAGAGCAGCACGCGAATGTGCATCTTGTAGGCTTTGGTCTCGAGCCAGGCGAAGAATCGCTTCACGCCGTACCAGACGTTCTTCGCCCACTTGCCTTCACCCTCGATCACCCATTCGCGCTGCGCGGCGGTCAGTGCTCGCCAGGGCACGTTCAGGGGAATGCCGCGCTTGCGTGCCATTCGCTCGAGATCGTCCTGGCACTCGCTGTAGGCCGCGGTTTGCCAAGGACGTATCGCCCCGTCCTCGAGGGTTTTCGAGTGATCCGGGATGACGAGGCCGTAATCGACCCCGATGATGCGACCAAAACCGCGACAGGCTTCGCAGGCACCGACGGGTGAATTGAACGAGAAGCTGCTCGGCGTGGCTTCGCGATAGCCGATATCACAGCGCGCGCAGTGCAGTTCGCTCGAATAGCGCCAAGTGTCTAGCGGCTCATCTTCGGTC
>RGYP01000369.1 GCA_010031985.1 Gammaproteobacteria bacterium | reverse complement strand
TCACGAGCACCGCCGGCCGATCGGAATTCATTTCTTCTTGCGAGGCGCGACTGACCGAGCGCAAGAGCCCCTCGGCGAGCTCCGGCTCGACCGGCACGTTGCCACCCTGACCGCGGCGGACGGTGGCGTGCAACACCTGTTCGAGTTCGGGTGCCAGCGTCATCACGCCGAGTTCTTCGCCGTGCTGCGCGTATTGCTGAACGATCATTCGACCGAGCGCCACGCGCGCCACACCCGTCAACTCGTCGATGTCCGTGACTTTCTCCGCGACCGGCGCGAGCGCCAGCAACACGCCTCGCAGATCGCGTATCGACACACCCTCGGCAAGCAGGTTCTGCAACACCTGCGTCAAGGTGCCGATCGACAGCTTTTTCGGGATCAACTCGTCGACGAGCTTCGGCGCGGCCGCCGCCAGTTTGTCGATGAGCTGCTGCGTCTCGTCGTGTCCGAGCAGCAGGTTGCAGTTTTCCTGCAGAATTTTGTTGAGGTGCGTAGCGATGGTCGTGCTGGCATCGACGACCGTGTAGCCGAGTGATCGCGCGTAGTCGCGTTGTGCGGGATCGATCCAGACGGCATCGAGACCAAAGGTCGGATCTTTGGTTCGTACGCCCTGCAACTCGCCGTGCACGACGCCGGAATGGATCGCAAGCTCGCGAGTGGGCTTGACCTCACCGCGCCCGATGACGACACCGTTGACCATGATCTGGTAGGCCTCGGGCCGCAGGTCGAGGTTGTCGCGAATGTGGACCTGCGGAATCAGGAAGCCGAGTTCGTAGGTCAGCTTCTTGCGGATGCCACGAATCCGCGTCACCAACGAACCGCCTTGCTGCGTATCGATCAAGGCGACGAGCGCATAACCCACTTCGAGACCGATCGCGTCGGCTTGCTGTACGTCGGACCAGGACAGATCACGCGGCGCAGCCGGTGCTTCTTCGGTTTTCTTTTCGGCCGCTCGCACTCGCTGTCGCTGCTTGCCGAGCATCCACGCCGCGCCTGCGGTAATCGCGGCCAGGGCGAGGAACGCAAGATGCGGCATTCCCGGAATGATGCCGAGCAGCGCCAGAATCGAGGCGGTCAACCACCACGCTTCGACGTTGTTGAACTGCGCATAGGTCTGTTCGTGCAGCGACTCTTCGCCACTCACGCGCGTGACGATGATGGCTGTCGCGATCGACAGCAGCAAAGCAGGCACCTGCGCGACGAGACCATCGCCGACGGCCAGCGTCGTGTAGCGCTCGAATGCATCGCCGAGCGGCATGCCGTGCTGGAAACTGCCGACCAGCACACCGCCAAAGATATTGATCAGCAAAATGAGGATGCCGGCGACGGCGTCGCCGCGGACAAATTTGCTCGCACCGTCCATCGAGCCGTAGAAATCGGCCTCGGAGGTGATTTCGCGACGCCGCGTCCGCGCCTGCTCCTGGTTGATGAGCCCCGCCGCGAGATCGGCATCGACGGCCATCTGCTTACCGGGCATTGCATCGAGGGTGAATCGCGCGGTCACCTCCGACACGCGTCCGGCACCCTTCGTCACCACGACGAAGTTGATGATCACCAGAATCGCGAACACGACGAGACCGACGATGTAGTCACCGGCCACGAGTACCGAACCGAAAGCCTCGATCACGTGCCCCGCAGCATCGGTGCCCTCGTGGCCATCGCTCAACACCACGCGGGTCGAGGCGACGTTCAGGGCAAGGCGAAGCAGGGTCGCAAACAGCAGCACCGTCGGAAAGATCGAAAACGAGAACGGCCGCGCCGCAGCGATCGCCAGGAACAAGATGACGAGCGACAACGCGATGTTGAACGTGAAGAAGAGATCGAGCAGCACCGGCGGCACGGGAAGCACCAACATCCCGAGCAGCACCAAGAAGCCGAGAGGGATCGCCACAGCCTGTAGCGGCAAGTTCTTGCCGAATTGTCGAAGGTTCGACACAAGGTCGACGGGAGCTACGGCCACTTTTTTTCCAACGTAATCATTAAGTTACAACTACCCACGGTCATCGGGCGCCGGCAAGCGGCTTCCGCCCCTTATGGATT
>RGYP01000368.1 GCA_010031985.1 Gammaproteobacteria bacterium | reverse complement strand
CGGCTGCATCGTCGCAAACAATTCCACAAGCAGCGCATCCTGCGGCTCTTTCGCGAGTTGCGGCGCTCGACGGCCTCGATGCCCGATGGCGTGGTCGCCCTGAATGCCGCTCGCGAAATTCTTTGGTTCAACCGCAAGGCCGCCGAACTCCTCGGCTTGCGACGCAAGACCGATTACGGAATTGCGGTGGCGAGCCTCGTCCGTGTGCCCGAGTTTGCGAGTTATCTGGAGAAAGGCCACTTCGGCAGCAGCCTGCGAGTGCGACCACGGATCGGCGAGGGGACTTGTCTCGAATTTCAGGCGATGCCATACGGCGAAGGGCAGCTCTTTCTGCTGGTGCGCGATGTGACCCGCCAGGAGCAGCTCGAGACCATGCGCAAAGATTTCGTGGCCAACGCCTCGCACGAGCTGCGTTCGCCGCTCACCGTGATCGCGGGTTATCTCGAAACTTTGGCGCTCGATGGCGATCTGCCGGCGGACCTGCGCATGCCCATTCTCGAGATGCGCAGGCAATCCGAGCGCATGACGGCGATCGTCGCGGATCTGCTCGAACTGTCGCGCCTCGAGGCCAACGATGAGCAGGTGATCGGGCAGCCGATCGACGTGGCGGCGCTGCTTGCCGTGCTGCGCAAGGACCTCGTGACGCGTGACGGTGCGCGTCACAGCGTCACCGTGAGCATCGACTCGCCGGATGGGCTGATGGGCGATCCGGGCCTCATCCACTCGGCGTTCTGGAACCTCGTCGACAACGCGGCCAAATACACGCCCGCAGGGGGGTCGATTGCGCTGCGCTGGTGGACCGACGGCGACGGCGGACATTTTTCGGTGACCGACAGCGGACCCGGGATCGCGGCCGAACATTTGCCAAGGCTGACCGAGCGGTTCTACCGAGTAGACCCGGGTCGCGCGCGCGACACGGGAGGTTCCGGTCTCGGCCTCGCGATCGTGCGCCACGTGCTGCAGCGCCACGGTGGCGAATTGAAGATCGACAGCATCGAGGGTCGCGGCAGTACGTTCAGTTGTCACTTTCCGCATCTGCGTTTGGTGATCGAACCGGTCGCATTAGCCGCCGACACTCGCTATTCTCCTGCTCAAGACGCTTGATCGCCGCGCCGCCTGTCGCGCGCCGCGTGCGATGCAGGCCACACACCGACTTCGGGGGTTCCGAACCGTGGAAACAGCAGATCTTTCGCAGCACATTTCGCGCCGCTTCAATGAAGACCTCGAGCGCGTACGCGCCCAAGTGCTCACCATGGGAGGCTTCGTCGAGCAGCAGCTCGCGAAGGCGGTTTCTGCGCTCGTCGAGGGCGACAGCACCCTCGGCGAGGCGGTGGCGCGCGATGACTTCCAGGTCAACAAAATGGAAGTCTCCATCGACGAGGAGTGCTCGCGCATCCTTGCCACGCGCTCGCCTGCGGCCGGTGACCTGCGGTTGATCGTCGCGATCATCAAGGCGATCACCGATCTCGAGCGCATGGGCGACGAGTGCGAAAAAATCGGCTACATCGCCTCGCGCCTCGCGGCACAGGAGCGTCCGGCCGACAAATACCGTGAAGTGAAGCATCTTGGGCGGGTGGTGCAGAATCTGGTCCACGACTCGCTCGATGCCTTCGCGCGCATGGACCCCGAGGCGGCGCTGCGCGTCGCGCGTCAAGATCGACTGGTCGATGAGGAATACGAAGCCATCCAGCGGCAGTCGATCACCTTCATGATGGAAGACCCGCGGGCCATTCGCCGCGTCATCGACGTCATGTGGGTGGTGCGCGCGCTCGAGCGCATCGGCGATCACGCCAAAAATATCTGCGAGTACGTCATCTTCATGGTGCACGGCAAGGACGTGCGTCACGTGAAGCTCGAGGACGTCGAGACCGAACTGCGCAAGCGCGGCGGCCAGGCTTGAGCCGACGCTTCGGGGTCGAAAGCGCGAAGATGGGCGCGAAGATGGGCGCGAGTACGGCATGAGCGCGGGTGTGTCGCGTTTGTGGCAGGACCGCAGAGTCGGCAATCTGGCCGGAGCCTTGGTCTGCGCGCTGATGATGGC
>RGYP01000367.1 GCA_010031985.1 Gammaproteobacteria bacterium | reverse complement strand
CGATCTGTCGCGCGCGCTCGCTGAGTCCTTGCCAGCTCACGAAGCGCACGCTCGCGCGGTAGTGACTGCCGCTGATCTCCGGAAACAGCCCGAGCTCCGCCGCCACCGCCACGCGCAAGAGTTGCACTGGGCTGCCGCGATCAAACGTGATGTGGAAGACCCCGTTCGCAGCGATTTCGCTGCGGGCGCGTCCGCCTTGTCGCGCGAGCCAAAGTAATTCCGCGATCGAATCGCACAGCGGCCGCAGCAACCCCAACCATTCGGCGAGCGCTTGCTCGCGCACCTCGCCGGCTTGACTCAGCCAAAACGAAAAATCCGGCAGGTCGAAATCGCAGGTGCCGCCGGGGATGGTGCTGCGGTGACGGATGGCGGCCAGAAAAGTCGAATCGCGTAGCGGCTGCATCCAGCTCGCGTCTGCGCTCAGCAACTCGGTGCGCAGGCGACCGAGATTGGCCACCAGCGCCTGCAGGCGGTCGACGTCGATGTTCGGGCGACGCTGGAATTCGGTGTACACCGCAATCTGACGCTCGAGTTCTTTGAGCACGTCTGCGCGGGTATCGCTGCGGGTGATGATGGCGAGGATGTCGAGCAGGCTGGCGATCGAGGCGCGACTGCCCCACGGTGATCGCGAGTGCGCATGGAAGAGCGCCTGGTTGTACAGAAAATCGATGCGCAGATAGGCTCGCATCCGCTCGTTGAGCGGTTGCTCGAAAACCAGCGGTCCCCCGTTGCCCGCAGGCGCCGGGGCCGCCTCGTCTGCGGACCCCTCGGACATCGCAATATTGTGTTACAGCGGACGAAGGTCCGCCACTATTGGCTAAAAGTCGTACGAGCGACTCATTGCGAAAGTCCGAGGTAGCGCTCGTGCAGGCTCGCGACCCGGGCTTCGAGCGCGGCGAGGTCGCCGTCGTTGACGATCACGTCGTCGGCGATGGCGAGCCGCGCGGCCCGGCTCGCCTGGGCAGCCAGCACCGCGCGTGCCCCGGCCTCATCGACCTGATCGCGGGCCATCACCCGCGCGATCTGCAGATCCTCGGGGCAATCGACCACCAGCACCCGATCGAGGTCGCGACGACCGCCGCCCTCGGTCAGCAAGGGAATTGCATTGATGACGTACGGGCCTCGCGCCTGCGCGTTGAGCTCGGCCATGCGCGCGCGTATCGCCGGATGGGTGATGGCTTCGAGATCGCGCCGAGCGGCCGGGTCGGCAAAGACGATGGCCCGCAGCACCCGTCGATCGAGATTGCCGTCGGCCGCCATCACGCCCTCGCCGAAGCGCTCGCGGATGGCGGCGAGTGCCGGGGCGCCCGGGGCGACGATCTCGCGCGCGATCTGGTCGCTGTCGATCACCGGCACTCCGCGGGCAGCAAAGAATTCGGCGACGCGGGTTTTGCCGCTTGCAATGCCACCGGTGAGTCCGACTTTGAACATCGTGCGCGTCTTCTAAGGATCGAGCGACCACGGGTCGAGCGGTGTGTCGAGCAGCAGACCGCCGGGCAGCGCATCGCCCGCCATCATCACGAGCCAGCCCGCCGTTGCGAGATAAGGGCCGAAGGCGAGGGGTTGCTCGCGCGCCCGGCCAAAGAAAAAAATCAGCACGAGACCGATCACCGCGCCGGCTACGGACGAGGCGAGCACGATCGGCAGCAGCGCGGCGGGACCCAGCCAGGCGCCGAGTGCGGCGAGCAGTTTGAAATCGCCATAGCCCATGCCTTCTTTGCCGGTGGCGAGTTTGAACGCCTGATACACCGACCACAGCACGAGATAGCCGACAATCGCGCCGATCACGGCGCTGTGGACGTCACCCGCGAGGCTTGCCGCCAGCCCCAACCACAGCAGCGGCAGCGTCAACTGATCCGGTAGGTAGTGAGTGTCGAAGTCGATCACCGCGAGCGCGATCAAAAAACCCGTGACCACGAGTGCTGCCGCACACTCCGCCGTTGGACCGAAGCGCAGGGCGACCGCGACGAAGGCGAGGCTGCTCGCCAGTTCGACGAGCGGGTAGCGTGGCGAGATGTTCGTGCCGCAGGCGGCGCATCGACCGCGCAACAAGAGCCAGCCGATCACGG
>RGYP01000366.1 GCA_010031985.1 Gammaproteobacteria bacterium | reverse complement strand
CCACGCCGTCGATCGCGGCGAATTCTGGGTGTTGATGCGGCTCGCGTGAACTGTCGGGCCGCTTCACGCCGTAGACCCAGCGAATTCCGTACTCGATCGCCGCGTGCAAGACGGCCTTGCTGTCATCGACGAACAGGGTGCGCGCCGGATCAAAAGTTTCGATCCTCCTTGCGGCATGCCAAAAACGCTGGTCTTCCTTGGGTGCGCCAAAACCATGCGAGGTGTAGGCCGCATCGAGATAGCCGAGCACGCCCGTGCGCTCATTTTTGATCTCGAGGATGGTGGGGTGTGAGTTGGTCATCAGCACGAGGCGCTTGCCACGCTCGCGTGCCCGCTCGAGAAAACCGCGGGCGCCGGGCAACCAGGCCACGCGGTGCGCCTCCTCTCGATGCACGCGAGCGATGTCGATGCCGAGTTGTGCGCTCCAATACTCGATCGAATACCACTCGAGGGTACCCTGCACGCGATGAAAACGCGGCGCGAGTTCGGCGTGCGTCTCGGCGAGCGAGAGGCCGTGATTCTCGGCGTAGATTTCGGCGACCCGCGCGAGCCAGATGAAGTTGTCGAAAGCGAGATCGAGCAAGGTGCCGTCGAGGTCGAGCAGCACGGTGTCGATTTGCTCCCAGACGGGCGCCTGATGGGCGGAAAGTGACATGGGTCTATCATACCGAGGATGAGCGCGCCCCTCGTCGCCGATCTGCATCTGCACAGCCACCATTCCGATGGCGTGCTCTCGCCTGCAGCACTGATCGAACTTTGTGCGAGTCGCGGCGTGACGCAGGCAGCGTTGACCGATCACGATACCCTCGAAGGCTGCCTCGAGGCGCACGCCGCCTGCGCGCGCCACGACTTGAAGCACGTGACCGGCGTCGAGGTTTCCTGTGGCTGGAACGGTCAGACGCTGCATGTGATCGGGCTCGAGTTCGACCTCGAGGATGCGGCGCTCGAGCGGCATCTTGCGGACATTCGCGCACGGCGTGCGGCGCGTATCGCCGACATCGGCGAGCGTCTCGAGCGCAAAGCGCGCCTGCCGGGCAAAGCGCTCGCGGCAAAGATTCTCGCCCGCGATGCCGTGCCGACGCGCATGCACCTCGCACGCGAGCTGGTGGCCGCGGGCCACGCCAAAGACGTCGGCGATGCCTTCGCCCGTTGGCTGACCCGAGGTCGCGCGGGGCATGCGCCGATCGAGTGGCCGACGCTCGGCGACACCGTCGCCCGACTACGCGGCGCGGGCGCACGCGTCGTGCTTGCGCATCCGCATCGGTACGAACTCTCTGCAGGGGCGCTGCGTCGCTTGCTCGGCGAATTTCGTGCGGCCGGTGGCGAGGCCATCGAAGTGGCCGTTGCAGGGATCGGCCCGAGCGATCTCGACCGCCTCGCCACGCTCGCGCGAAATCACGGTTTTGCGGCCTCGACAGGGTCGGATTTCCACGATCCGGCCATCCCGTGGAATCCGCCGGGCCGCTTCGCTAAGCTACCGGCCGACCTCGAACCTTTGACAGCGCGGCTCGCATGACCGACAAGGAAGAACAAGACAAAGTCGACCGCGAGCTCTTCCGCAACGTCGAGAAGTTGCGCCAGCTGCGCATCGAACACCGCGATCTCGACGAAGTGATCAGCCGTCTCTCGATGGATATCCACGTCGATGAAGTCGAGCTGAAGCGACTCAAAAAACGCAAGTTGATGCTGCGCGATCAAATCGAGCGCTATAGCAGCCAGCTGATTCCAGACCTGAACGCCTGATCGACCCTACCGTGTCGCTCGTGCGCCAAACGCCAGGAGAAACCTGCTCATGAACAACTACGGCGATTCTGCGGGAGCGCTGCTGCGCGAGCTGCTGAGCAGCGACGGCATCAATGAGTTGACCGCGATTTTGGTGGCGGTGGTGGTCTCTTTGATCGTCAATCGTCTGATGCGCACCCCCTTGAAGCGTATCCGGGTCGCGCGCAGCGGCAGCCTCGCCGAGGGCGCGATCATCATCGCTCCTTTTCTCGTCGCCATGGCGCTCACCGCTTTTGCCATCGGCATCACGCGCATGGCGGGCGCAGCCGACGGCATCCTCGTGCTGGCCTTTCGCCTCGTCGTGGCACTCGGTGCAG
>RGYP01000365.1 GCA_010031985.1 Gammaproteobacteria bacterium | reverse complement strand
CAGCCGCCATCCCACGGCCAACGGCGCCCGAACCGCGCGCGACCTCGCATTCCATTTCGCAAGCCGCGGGCTCACGATCACGAGCGGCCTCGCCGTCGGCATCGATGCAGCGAGCCACGGCGGTGCCCTCGCCGCCCTCGGGAGCACCATCGCGGTCTGCGCCACGGGCCTCGACCGCCTGTATCCGGACGCCCACGCCGACCTTGCCGAACGCATCAAGGAACGCGGCGCTCTGGTCAGCGAGTTCCCACCCGGCACCCCACCGATCGCCCGACATTTCGTGCAACGAAATCGTCTCATCAGCGGCCTCTCGTTGGGGGTTTTGGTTGTCGAGGCGGCCGCCCGCAGCGGCTCCCTGACCCGCAGCGCGGTGCGGTTGCCGAGCAGAAACAACACTGCAGGTGCCCCGGGGATTTCGAGTAGTTGTGGGGGATAGGCTGCTTCGTCGGCGCCGATGACCGTGATTTGCTGCCGTTGCAGGATTTCGAGGTCGGCGTGGTGTCGTTCCTGATCGAAGCTGCGTAGCGCCTGCAGTGCGGCGTGCGGCAAGTGCAGCGCGAGATCGGCGGGCTCGTGTTTGGCGAGACGGAGTAGTTCGAGTGGCGAGCCGAGTTGGCGACCCACGCGGCACAGGGTGGCGGCGTCGAGTTTCGGGATGCGGGCGAAGAGGCTGTATTCGAGACTGGCCATGGGCGCGCAAGCCTAAGCCTGTGCCTGCGCACCGCCACCTCGAATAAGTCGCGGAACCCGACTGATATACTGCTGGTCCACGAATTACCTTGCGCGCAAAGGACCCGCCCCATGGCGTTGTTAGAGATTCTCGAGTTTCCCGACCCCCGGCTGCGTACCCGCGCCGTGCCGGTCACCGAGTTCGATGCCGCGTTGTCGCGCCTCATCGACGACATGTTCGAAACCATGTACGCGGCTCCCGGAATCGGGCTTGCCGCCTCGCAGGTCGATGTCCATCGCCAGCTCATCGTCATGGACTGCAGCGCCGATCGCAGCGAGCCTCTGGTGTTCGCAAGCTCGAGAAAGATCGTCGCGAACGCGTCTCGAAGGTGCCAGCAGGCGCGGCAGCGAGCCGCTGAACCGTGCGTATTGCTTTCGCCGGTACGCCGGAGTTCGCGGTGCCGCCGCTCGCTGCGCTGCAGTCGTCGCGGCATCAGCTCGTCGGCGTTCTCACCCAGCCCGATCGACCTGCGGGTCGCGGCCGCAAGCTCGCGACCAGTGCAGTCAAAGAATTCGCCATGGCCCATGGTGTGACCGTGGCGCAACCTGCGACCTTGCGCACCGCAGAGGGCCGATCGGCGCTCGCCTCGTGGCAGCCCGACGTGCTGGTGGTGGTCGCCTACGGGCTGATTTTGCCGACCGAGGCACTTGCCGTACCGCGGCTGGGCTGTATCAACATTCATGCGTCGCTGCTGCCGCGATGGCGTGGTGCCGCGCCGGTGCAGCGGGCGATTTTGGCGGGCGACGCGCTGACTGGCGTCACCATCATGCAAATGGACGCCGGGCTCGACACCGGGCCGATGTTGCTGCGGCGCGAGCTGCCGATTTCTTCGACGGACGATGCGCAGAGTCTGCTCGCGTCGCTCGCCGCTCTCGGTGCGCCGGCCTTGCTCGAAGTACTCGATGGGCTCGAGGCCGGTACGGTCGTGCCGCAGGCGCAGCCCGCCGAGGGGGTGAGTTACGCCGCGAAGATCGACAAGACAGAGGCGCGAATCGATTGGCGCGAGTCGGCACTGGCCATCGATCGACGCATCCGCGCTTTTCGGCCGTGGCCGGTGGCCGAGACGAGGTTTCACGGCGAGCAGCTGCGCATCCATCGTGCCGAGGTGGTCGTCCGGGGTTTGGCGAACAGCCGCGGCGAAGTCGTGGCACCGGGCACGATACTCGGGCTGCACGATGATCTGCTGCTCGTGGCTTGCGGCAAAGATTTCTTGGGCATTGCCGAGCTGCAGCGAGCGGGCCGGCGCAGCATGAGCGCGCGTGAATTTGCCAACGGCCTGCGCGCTACGGGCGAGGTATTCGAGTGAACGAAGTGGCGATCGATTTTGGGCAAGGCGCGGGACTCGCGAAGGGCGGCGAACCGGCGAGGGC
>RGYP01000364.1 GCA_010031985.1 Gammaproteobacteria bacterium | reverse complement strand
GACTCGAAATTCTGGTAGTCCACACCACCACGGATCGTGTGATCGCCGAGTTTGTACTCGACGTCGAAGCGGCCCGCTACGCGCTCGTCACGATCATCCGGAGCGAACGGATCTCTGCCCGTCAGGGCGTTCTCGTTCCAGCAGCCAAGCGGTGTCAGATCGACGTCGTACACCGCGATACACTGCAGGGACGCCGTTCGGCTTCCCTTGATGTCACCCACGAGATCCGAAACCTTGCCGCCGCCCAGCGAGACGGTCAGGTTGTCGGTGATGTAACCCGTGTATTTTGCGATACCCGTCCACGCCCCACTGTAATACCAGCTTTTTTTCGCTGCGCCCGAGTGGGTCGTGAGGTAGTTTTGACCCGTCGGGTTGGTGTAATCGTCAAGATCGGTCCGGGTCTTGTTCCAGATGCCGGTCAACTCGAACACGTTCGAGTCATTGATCTGCCAGTCGAGCTTCAAAAGACCCGTCGGCGTATCCGACTTGCTCTTGGTGCTGCTCGTGCGTCCGAAGCTCGAGTTTTCCGCCATCGGTTGCTCGACCATCGCAAAGAAAAAGAGCCGATCCTGAATGAGTGGTCCGCCAAGGTGTGCGGTCAAAAGGGCGCTCTCGCGCTTGCTCGCCCGCTGGAAGGCCCAGTAGTTGCTGGACAACTCAGGCTCTTTGTTGAGGACGTCGTGTCCCTTGCCGGACAACTCCGAGCTCGAATAGGACAGCGACAAGCCACCCTTGAACTCGTTCGTTCCGCGACGGGTGACCAAGCTCACGACTCCGCCCAAAGAGCGACCGTACTCAGCACCGTAGCCACCCGCTTTGACCTGCTGTTGGGCGATCGCTTCGAACGGCAGATCGGCGTAGGAGAGGAAATTTCGGATGTTGGTGACATCGAAACCGTTGATGTAGTACGCGTTCTCGGCGACCGAAGCGCCTGCAAACGAGGGTACGTTGCCCGAGCCCAGCCCGGCGTCACCGCGGATCACGGTGGGCGACAGGGCCGCTACCGTATTGACGTTGAGTGCGACCGGCAACGCTTGAATGGTTTCCTGATCGATGACGAAGTTCGACTCGGTCGTCTTGAAGTCGATGGGCTTGATCGCGTTTGCCAATACTTCGACAGTCGCGAGCAATTGCTCCTGATCCACACGTGTTGCCGAGCCGATCGACACGGTGACCAAGGTCGACTTGTCACCGGCGGTGACCGTGTACTTGCCGGGTGCGACGCGCGAAGCGGAGAAGTTGCCATTGGCATCGGCCGTCAACGTACGCGAGGCCCCAGTGTCTTCGCTTTTGATGGTTACAGATGCGCCCGCCGCGACTTTTCCGTAGATAGAACCTTCGGACGCTTGGGAATAGGCGTCCGGGCTGCCAAGAACCAAGGACAGAATCGACAGCGCTGCTGTCAGAGATACAGTGCGCCTGAATGAAAAAAGCTTCATGGACTTCATCCTCCCTCTAAAAACACTCAACTTTGTTTTTGGTTTCAATGTATTGCGACGGGTCGAGTTTGATCCCATTTCGGCTTTTCTTCAAATATAAAGAGGCTCTTGCCGAAGGTCTTGGGCCTACCACGAAAAATAAAATTATGTTGCACCGTATCCGCGATAATTCCATCTCTATCGGTCAAGCCGAGACAACGCCGTGGCGAGACTTTGTCGGTCGATCGAGCTGAGCGGCAATTCGAGAAGCTGCGTCATACGCGCGGCAATCGCCAGGCGAGTTGACTCGAACGCCAGGCGCTTTTTAGCGTCGTCGCCCTCGACGCGCGAGGGGTCTGGGTACCCCCAGTGAACTTTGACTGGCGGATTACCCGCTTGTCCTGTGAATACCGGGCAGACGTCGGCTGCGGCGCTATCGCAGACGGTGATGACGATGGATAGTGGGGGTGAGCTGCTCTTCGCGAACTCATCCCAATTTTTGCTCTTCAACCCGGTGGTGTCGATGCCTGCCTCGCGCAGAACCGCGAGAGCGAGAGGATTGACCCGTCCGCTGGGCATGCTGCCTGCGCTGTGCGCGCAAACGTCTCTTCCGGCCTGCTTGGCCAAATGATTCAGCATGGCCTCCGCAATGATGCTTCGAGCGGAATTATGGGTACACAGAATGAGAACGTGAGTGGTCATCTGGTCGCC
>RGYP01000363.1 GCA_010031985.1 Gammaproteobacteria bacterium | reverse complement strand
TCGTGCCGTGACCGGACGGGGCTTCGCGGGTTTAGCGGGCGTCGTCGTCTTCAGCATGTCGACCATGACCTCGGCCGACTGATCGAGCACCACGTCCGGAAGCTTCGAGCCATCGAGTTCACTGATCGCCTTGATCGGCGTTTCGGCGTGCGCACTGCGCCGCGAATTTTCGCGATCGAGCCGATCATTTTCTAGTCGCGTGCGTTCCGCCTTGCGCTTGTCGAGATTGAGAGACAGCAACTTTTGTTCGCGTATTTGATTGAGCGCTGCGATGTCGCTGACTAGCCAGCGGTAGTCCGGGTCACGTTGCTGGCGGGCGTTTTCTTCCATGGCGAGTTTGGCGATCGACGGCAGTTGCGTGTCGAGCGCGCGGAAATCAGCGCCTTGAATGCGATCCCACGGCAGCGCGTCTTCCAGGGCGCTTTCGCCGACGTCCTTGAGATTGATGGGCGAGGCGAGCTCGACGTCCGGCTCGACGCCGCGATGCTGGGTGCTCTCGCCGGTGACGCGATAGAACTTGCCGATGGTGACGGTGAGCTGGCCATTGACGGGGCGCGCGCTCCAGCGCGACAACGGGACCAGATTTTGGACTGTGCCTTTGCCGAAGCTGCGCTGACCGACCACCACCCCGCGCCGATAGTCCTGGATGGCGCCGGCAAAGATTTCGCTGGCCGATGCACTGAAGCGATCGATGAGCACGATCAGCGGACCGCTGTAGACGACACCGGATTCGGCATCGTCGAGCACTTCTTTCTGGCCGTTCGAGAACTGCACCTGTACGACCGGGCCGCGATCGACGAACAGACCGGTCAGTGATTGCGCCTCGGGCAAAAAGCCGCCGCCGTTGCCGCGCAAGTCCATCACCAGTCCGTCGATCTTCTCGGTCTTCAATTCTTCGATCAACTTGCGCACGTCGCGGGTGGTGCTGCGGTAGTTGGCGTCGCCGGCGCGTTGCCCGTCGTAGTCGGAATAGAAGCCCGGCACGTTGATGATGCCGATGCGATGTTCGGTGTCGCCGCGCTTGATGGTTTTGAGCGTCTTGCGGGCAGCCTGTGCTTCGAGCGTGACCTTGCCGCGCGTGAACTCGACGATTTTTTCCGGCGAGCCTGGCGCTGCGCCCACCGGCAGAATCTGCAGACGCACCAGCGTGCCGCCCTTGCCGCGGATGAGCTGCACGACGTCATCGATGCGCCAGCCGACCACGTCGGTGAGCGCGCCATCCTTGCCTTGGCCGACTGCGGTGATGCGATCGTTGACGCTGAGCGTACCGGCTGCGGCAGCTGGGCCGCCCTCGATGAGATTCATGATCGTGACGTAGTCGTCGACGAGCTGCAGCGACGCGCCGATGCCCTCGTAGTTGAGGCTCATCTGGATCTTGTATTCCTCGGAGTTGCGCGGCGAGAAATAGTTGGAGTGCGGGTCGAAGGTGCGCGCGTAGGAATTGAGGAAGAGCTCGAAGACTTCTTCGGGCTTGATCTGATCGCCGCGCTTGAGCACGCGATCGTAGCGAGTGCGCAGTACGTCACGGGCCTCGGCCCAGGTCTTGCCGGCGAGCAGCAATGAGAGCGCGTCGTTTTTCACGCGCTTACGCCAAAGTTCGTCGAGTTCGCCGACCGTGGTGGGCCAAGCGGCCTTTTCGCGATCGAACTCGAACGATTCGTCGAGCGTGAAGTCGGGTTCGCGATCGAGCAGGGTGAGTGCGTACTGGATCCGCTCGCGGTTACGTTGCTGGTAACGCGCGAACATGGCGTAGGCGGGTTCGATGTCGCCGGTGCGGATCATGTCGTCGAAGCGCATGCGGTAGGGTTCAAATTCGGCGACATCGCTCGCCAGCAGATAACTGCGTTGACGATCGAGCGAGTCGAGGAATTTGTCCATGACGCGTGTCGACATTGCGTCATCGATCTTCAATTGGCTGTAGTGGTTGTCCTCGAGCAGTGAACCCACCTGTCGCGCGATCATGCGTTCGCGGGCAGACGGTACCAACGACCCGGGTGGGAGCGCTGAGGTGTTCGCCGTGAGGCGCGAGGAGCTGCCGACCGTCAAAAGGCCGATCGAGAGCAAGGTGACGACGATGAACGCCGCGGGGCGGCGACCGGGTGCGGTCATTGGGTGGTGATGTCCTGCTAA
>RGYP01000362.1 GCA_010031985.1 Gammaproteobacteria bacterium | reverse complement strand
CTTTCCAGATCTGGAAAGCCCATTTCCGGCCAACCTGGGCGATTTTGGGTTGTTTCGGGGGGGCGGTTTGGGCATAGTCGCGCCTGTCTTTCGTTCGGCTACCGTCCAATAACAGTCGATGGATTATGTCACCGGCTTCCAACGAGAAGTCGGTCGATGTCGTCGTCGGCGCCTTCCGTCGGGGGAAGTGACGTGAGGCTAGTGGTTCTCAGGCGACGCGCCGCAGGCGTATCGAGCATCAATGTTTCCGGGCCCTGGGTGCTGGGCGTCGGCGCGTGTTGCGTGCTTGCGCTACTCGCCGGTGCATTCGTGGCGGGCTTCAACGTCGGCAGCCGCGGCATCGATCTCGGTGACGGCAGTCCCGCTGCCTTGGCTCGGGCCGCGTTGCAACAAAAGAGCGAGCTCGACCAGCTGCGCGAGCGCGTGCAGGAGCGCGTCGACTCGATGTCCGCGCGCATCGGTCAGCTGAACGCGCACGTCGTACGACTCGACGTTCTCGGCAAACGTCTCGCCGAGATGGCCGACGTCAATTCCAGCGAATTCGATTTTTCGGCGGCACCGGCGGCGGGTGGGCCCGAGTCCGAGTCGTCGGTGCCGGTGTCTGCGCCAGATTTGTCCGGAATGCTCGATGATTTCGAATCGAAGCTCTCGCAGCGCGAGTCGCAGCTCAGCGTTCTCGAACAACTGATTTTGCAGCGCGAATTGCGCCAGCAGACCGTGCCCGAGGGGCGCCCGGTCGTGCGCGGATTCATGTCATCGGGTTACGGCGTGAGACAAGATCCCCTGTCCGGCGAATTCGCGTTCCACCGCGGGATCGACTTCGCCGGTAACCGCGGCGATCTCGTGATTGCGGTCGGTGCAGGTGTCGTCACTTGGGCGGGCTACAAGCTCGACTATGGCAACGTGGTCGAAGTGACCCACGGCGATGGCTACATCACCCGCTATGCCCACAACGAGCGATTGTTGGTGAAGGCGGGGGACACCGTGTCCCGCGGCCAACAGCTCGCAGTGATGGGTTCGACGGGTCGCTCCACGGGCCCGCACGTGCATTTCGAAGTGCTGCGCAACGGCAATCCGGTCAATCCGCTGTCCTATATCGGCGGCTGATTCCAGCGCGTAAAATACGCGCCTTTTTACCGGCTTCCCCGGCAGGGCTTTCAGAGTGCTCAACTTTCTCACGCGTATATTCGGCAGTCGCAACGACCGCATGCTCAAGGTCATGGCCCGCGAGGTCCGCGCAGCCGCCACCCACGAGACCGCGATGCAGGCGCTTTCCGACGAGGCGCTGCTCGGCAAGACGGCCGAGTTCCGCGAGCGTCTGCGGCAGGGTGCAACCCTCGACTCACTGCTGCCCGAAGCGTTCGCCGCGGTGCGTGAGGCGGGACGTCGCGCCCTCGGCATGCGTCACTTCGACGTGCAGCTGGTCGGCGGCATCGCGCTGCACCGTGGCCGCATCGCCGAAATGCGTACCGGCGAGGGCAAGACGCTGGTGGCGACGCTGCCCGCCTATCTCAACGCGTTGACCGGGCAGGGCGTGCACGTCGTCACCGTCAACGAATACCTCGCGCAACGCGATGCCGACTGGATGGCGCCGGTCTACCGCTTCCTCGGGCTGACGGTTGGCGTGATTCGCAACGGGCAGAGCGCTGCCGACAAGCGCGCGGCTTACGCCTGCGACATCACCTACGGCACCAACAACGAATTCGGTTTCGATTACCTGCGCGACAACCTCGCCTTTCGCCTCGAAGACCGCGTGCAGCGCACGCTGTCGTTCGCGATCGTCGACGAGGTCGACTCGATCCTGATCGACGAAGCGCGTACCCCGCTCATCATTTCGGGTCCCGCCGAAGAAAGCACCGACACCTACGTATCGATCAACAAGCTGGTGCCGCGTCTCGATCGCGCCGAGGGGCCGCCACCGCGCTCCGGCGGCATGCTCTCGGGCGAAGCCGAGCCCGAACCCGCGGGCGACTACATGGTCGATGAGAAGCAGCGGCAGGTGCATCTCACCGAGGTGGGTCACGAAAAGGTCGAGGCCTTGATGATCGAAGGCGGGCTGCTGCGTCACGGCGAGAGCCTCTACGACCCGTCCAACATTCGCCTCATGCACCATCTGAACGCGGCGCTGCGCGCGCATGCGC
>RGYP01000361.1 GCA_010031985.1 Gammaproteobacteria bacterium | reverse complement strand
CCCGCGCGACGTATCGTGCTCGCCTTCCAGCCCCATCGCTACACGCGCACTCGCGATTTACTCGATGATTTCGCCGGCGTGCTGTCGACGGCCGACGTGCTGCTCGTCACCGAGGTCTATGCCGCCGGCGAAATCATCGAGTAAATCGCGAGTGCGCGTGTAGCGATGGGGCTGGAAGGCGAGCACGATACGTCGCGCGGGATAAGCCTGACGCACGGCATCGAGCGTGGCGCGGATCTCGGTCGGATGATGACCGTAGTCGTCGATCACCACCGCGTTGCCGCCGCGTGCAGGCACTCGCCCGAGGTATTGCAGGCGTCGATCGACGCCTTGGAATTTGGCGAGGCCGCGCTGAATGGCGGCATCGTCGACGCCGAGCTCGCTCGCCACGGCGATCGCGGCGAGCGCGTTCTGCACGTTGTGACGACCTGGCAGATTGAGACTGATCGAGAGCGGCGCAGCGCGACTTGGGCGCAGCACATCGAAAGAGGACAGCGGCCCGTTTCGCACGACGTTCACCGCGCGTACGTCGGCACCCTCTTCGATCCCGTAGGTGGTGATCGGACGGCCCACGCGCGGCAGGATGCCGCGCACTTCCGCATCGTCGGCACACAACACGGCAAGCCCGTAGAAAGGCAGGTTGTGCAAAAAATCCACGAAACTTTGACGCAGTCGATTGAAGTCACCGTCGTGGGTAGCCAAATGGTCGTTGTCGATGTTGGTGACCACGGCAATCAGCGGCTGCAAGTGCAGGAACGACGCATCGCTCTCGTCGGCTTCGGCGACCAAGTAGCGACCCGCACCGAGGCGCGCGTTGGTACCCGCGCTCTTCAGCCGGCCGCCGATCACGAACGTAGGATCTTCGCCACCCTCGGCAAGCACCGACGCGACGAGACTCGTGGTCGTGGTCTTGCCGTGGGTGCCGGCGACCGCGATGGCTGATCGAAACCGCATCAACTCGCCGAGCATCTCGGCGCGTGGCACCACCGGGATGCGCTGCTCGAGCGCTCGCGCCACTTCCGGGTTCTCGCGCGAGACGGCGCTCGACACCACGACGACGTCGGCGCCGACGATATTCTTTGCATCGTGTCCGAAGGCAATCTGCGCGCCGAGCTCTGCCAGCCGCGCCGTGACCGCATTCGGCTTGAGATCGCTGCCCTGCACCCGATAGCCGAGGTTGAGCAGCACTTCGGCGATGCCACCCATGCCACTGCCGCCGATGCCGACGAAATGGATGCTGTTGATGCGCCGCATGCGCTCCATGCCACTCGCAGCGCTCATGCTGCGGCCTCCATCGGCAGACCGCCTGCCGCGAGGCATGCCGCACCGAGCTCGGCGGTCGATTCGGGACGCGCCATGCGTCGCGCGCATTCGGCCATCGTCAGCAAGGTCTTGCGATCCGCCGCCAATCGCGCGAGCTCGGCCGCCAATTTCTCAGCGGTGAGTTCGCGCTCGGGGATGAGGATCGCCGCTCCTTGCGCGACCAAAAATTGTGCGTTGCGGGTCTGATGGTCGTCCACGGCCGCCGGAAAAGGCACCAGAATCGACGCCACGCCCGCGGCCGCGATCTCCGAGACCGTGAGCGCCCCCGCACGACAAATCACGAGATCGGCCGCACCATAGGCCGCGGCGATGTCGTCGATGAAGGCGCTGACCTCGGCCTCGATGCCATGACTCCGATATGCCTGTCGCGTGATCTCGAGCATGCGCGTCCCACTCTGGTGACGTACGCGCACCGCGCCGGCTGCGAGCTGCGCGATCGCCGCAGGTACGACGTCGTTGAGGCGCTGCGCACCCTGACTGCCACCCACGATCAGCAATTGCAGCGGACCTCCGCGCGAGGCGTATCGCGTTGCCGGCGCCGCCAGAGCAAAGAAATCGGCACGCACGGGGTTACCGACTTCGATCGTCTTGACGTTCGCCCCGAAACTCCCGGCGAAAGCCTCGAGTACTCGAGTGGAGATTTTGGCGAGCGTACGATTGGTGAAGCCGGCGATGGCGTTTTGCTCGTGGATCACGAGCGGTCGACGCGATAACCAGGCGGCAAGACCCCCGGGACCCGTGACGTAGCCGCCAAGCCCGACGACCACGCGCGGACGATGGCGGCGAACCGCAGCAAGTGCCTGCCACAACGCGCGCAGCAAGCGCAGCGGCGCGGCG